>JASHUO010000085.1 GCA_030039975.1 Alphaproteobacteria bacterium | reverse complement strand
CCTCGACCGCAACGGCTTCGACGATGATCGGCTTCTCCGTCATGACGAAGCCGTAGCGCTGGCGATGCGCCGTGGCGAAACCCTCGGCGATCTCGGCGGTCGTGCCGTAGGGGACGACAAGCGGCGTGTCGGTGCCTTCGTATTTGACATGCGCCTTCCGCAGCACGCTGATCTGCGCCGGCGCGATCCCTTGCGCGCGCATCTCGGCGACGCCATCGGCGGCAAGGCGCTCGAGCACGCGCTCCAGCTCAGGCATGGTCGCTTCGGCGAGCCGCTTCTCGACCGCCTGCTCGCGCAAGGTGCGCAGATCGGCAAGCCCCATGCCATAGGCCGAGAGCACGCCGGCGAAGGGGTGGATGTAGACGCGCTTCATGCCGAGGGCATCGGCGACGAGGCAGGCATGCTGCCCGCCGGCGCCGCCAAAGCAGCACAGGGTGTATTCCGTCACGTCGTAGCCGCGCTGGATCGAGATCTGCTTGATCGCGTTCGCCATGTTCTCGACCGCGATCTTGAGGAAGCCTTCGGCGACCGCCGCCGGGCTGCGGCGATGACCGGTGGCGCGGGCGATATCCTCGGCGAGCGCCGCGAATTTGCGCTCGACCACCGCGACATCGAGCGGCTCGTCGCCGGCGGCGCCGAAGACGCGCGGGAAGAACCGCGGCTGCAGCTTGCCGAGCATGACGTTGCAATCGGTAACCGTCAGCGGCCCGCCGCGGCGGTAGCACGCCGGTCCCGGATTGGCGCCGGCGGATTCGGGGCCGACGCGAAAGCGCGCGCCGTCGAAGCTGCAGATCGAGCCGCCGCCCGCCGCCACGGTGTGGATATGCATCATCGGCGCGCGCATGCGCACGCCCGCCACCACCGTCTCGAAGCTGCGCTCGTACTCGCCGGCATAGTGCGACACGTCGGTCGAGGTGCCGCCCATGTCGAAGCCGATGATCTTGTCGAAGCCGCCCATCTCGGCGGTGCGCACCGCGCCGACAATGCCACCGGCCGGGCCGGACAGAATCGCGTCCTTGCCCTGAAAGCGCCGCGCATCGGTGAGCCCGCCATTCGACTGCATGAAGAGGAGCCGCGTGCCGCCGAGCTCGGCCGCGACCTCATCGACATAGCGGCGCAGGATCGGCGAGAGATAAGCATCGACGACGGTGGTGTCGCCGCGGCTCACCAGCTTCATCAGCGGGCTCACCTCATGCCCGGTCGAGACCTGGGTGAAGCCCAGCTCGCGCGCCAGCGCCGCGGCGCGGCGCTCATGCTCGGGATAGCGGTAGCCATGCAGGAAGACGATCGCGGCCGAGCGGATGCCGTCGCGGAAAGCCGCGGCGAGATCGGTGCGGAGCCGCGCCAGATTGAGCGGCGTCGGCACCTCGCCTTCGACGGTGACGCGCTCCTCGGCTTCGATCACGCGCTCATAGAGCTGCTCGGGCAGGACGATATGGCGCTCGAAGAGCTTCGGCCGGTTCTGATAGCCGATGCGGAGCGCATCGCCGAAGCCGCGCGTGATGACCAGCAGGGTGCGCTCGCCCTTGCGCTCCAAGAGAGCGTTGGTCGCGACCGTGGTCCCCATCTTCACCGCCTCGATGGCACCGCCGGGGATGGGCGCGCCGGCAGCGAGGCCGAGCAGGTCGCGAATGCCCTGGATCGCCGCGTCCTGGTAGCGCTCCGGATTATCGGAGAGCAGCTTGCGCGTCATCAGCGCACCATCGGGGCGCCGCGCCACCACATCGGTGAAGGTTCCGCCGCGATCGATCCAGAACTGCCAGCGGCGGGTGTTGCTTTCGTTCATGAATGTGATCCCACTGCTTCACTCGCCGACGCCTGAGACGACGTGCCTCGTCACCCCCCTCCCTAACCCTTCCCCTCAAGGGGGGAGGGAATTCATCTTCTTCCCCCTCCCCCCTTGAGGGGGAGGGCGGGGTGGGGGGACGCTCAAGCGCGGCCGAGCGCGACACGTGGTCCTAGCACCGCTGGCGGACCTCACGCCAGCGCGTTCATTTCACGCCCCTAGCCGCTCCGCAAGCTCGTTGAAATCTCCGGCGGTCACGTCGAAGTGGTGGCCGGTCGTGTCGGGCGGCTTGCGGTTGGGCCCGTGCTCGAGCGGACGCAGGACAAAGCCGGTCTTGAGGCCCTGGCGCGCCGCGGCGGCAAGGTCGTTGGGATGGGCCGCCACCAGCATGACCTCCGCGGGCGCAAGGCCGAGCAGGTCGGGCGGCATGCGATAGGCCTCGGGATCGGGTTTGTAGTGATGCGCGAGCTCGGCCGAGAGCACCACATCCCACGGCAGGCCGGCGCGCTTTGCCATGTTGACGAGCAGCCCGACATTGCCATTCGACAGGGTGCCGATGATGAAACGCCGCTTGAGCCGCGTCAGCCCCTGAACCGCATCGGGCCAGGGATCGAGCCGATGCCAGGCACGGTTGAGCTCGACCTTCTCCGCTTCGCTCAGCCCGGAAACGGCGTGCTTTACGAGAAGCCCGTCGAGGATCATGCGGTGGAGATCGTCGATCCGCGTCCAGGGCAGCTCTCCGCTGCGCACGCGCTGCATCGCCGGTTGATATCCCGCCCGCCAATCATCGGCGAAGCGCGCCGCATCGATGGCAATCCCCTTGGCGCGGCTCAGCCCCTCGACCTCGCGGATGATGCTGCCGCGCCAATCCACCACCGTGCCAAAGACGTCGAAGACGAGGGCCTTGACGCTGCCGCCGAGATTGCCGTTCATGGGTGTCCCCCGTCCGCCGCAGGAGCGCTCAGTAACTCACAGGCACGGGCGAAAGTCGATGCCGCCGTCTTGCCCGGCGGCGGCAAGGAGCATGGATCATGGACGATATCACCCCGGGCGCGACGCCGCCGCGCGTCCCACCCGTCGAACCGGACCTTCTCGGCTCGGCGATCTTCCTGTTCTCGGAATACCTCCAGCGCGTCGCCGATCTCGAAATCGACGAAGATGGCGAAGATGCTGAAGATGCTGAAGACGGCGAGGAGGAGGATTCCGAGGAATCGCCGATCAACATGCGAGAGGTGCTCGACCTCTTCGCCGAAGAGCTCGGCACGAGCGTGCCGATGACGCTCACCCTCTATATGCGCGTGACGGCGCTTTATCGCCTGCTGGCGGCGAGCCCGTCGCTGGCGCGGATGGCGGCGGCCGACGAGGAAGGGGGCGGCGGGCTCAGCGAAGATGCCCTCCTCGCCTTCGCCCGGCTCGACGTCCGTGTCAGCCGCACCGAAGCGGGGCTGGTCGCCGATTTCGATGCGCGCGAGCTGCGCGACGCGCTCAGCAACGGGTGACGCCGCTCTGATGTCGTCCGACGCTGCGCGGCGCCTGATGTCGCCGGCCGAAGCCTTCGAGAACGCAGTCGCGCTGCAGCGGCAGGATCGGCTCGACGAGGCAGCGCAGCTCTATGAGGCGCTGCTCGAGCTCGACCGCCATCATGTCGGCTCGCTGCACAATCTCGCGCTCATCCGCGCGCGGCAAGGCCGGCTCGGCGAGGCGGCCGCCATGCTGCGGCACGCGCTCGACCGGCGCCCGGACGAGGCGGTGGCGTTGGCGAGTTTGGGCAGCGTGCTGCAAACGATGGGTCAGCCGGCGCAGTCGATCGCGCATTTCGAGCGCGCCATCGCGCTCGCGCCCGATCTCGCCGTGGCCCATTACAATCTGGGCAACGCGCTGCTGGCGCTGGGCCGCGCCGAGGAAGCGCTGGCGCGTTTCGACCGGGCCCTGGCGCTCGAACCCCGCTCCGCCGCCACGTTGAGCGCCAAAGGCTCGGCGCTGCACGCGCTCGGACGGCCCGCCGAGGCGATCTCCTGGCACCAACAGGCCTTGGCGCTCGATCCCGGCTATGCCTCGGCGCATAACAATCTCGGCACGGCCTTGCAGGCGCTCGGCCGCGCCGAGGAAGCGAGAAGCTGCTACGACGCAGCCCTTGCGCTCTCGGCCGGCGAGGCCGATTTTCATGTCAACCGCGGCAAGGTGTTGCATCGGCTCGGCCGCGACGACGAGGCCATCGCCGCCTATGAG
>JASHUO010000888.1 GCA_030039975.1 Alphaproteobacteria bacterium | reverse complement strand
GCCTGCCGGCGTCTTGGGTAGCTCGGCGACGAACGCGATCTGTCGCGGATATTCGTGCTGACTGAGGCGGGTGCGCGTGAACTCTTGCAGCTCGCGGACGAAATCGTCGTCGCCGGGGCGCGGACTCACGATGAACGCCTTGACCACCTGGCCACGCACAGGGTCGGCGACGCCGATCACCGCCGCTTCGCGCACCTCTGGATGGCGCAGGAGAACGTTCTCGATCTCGACCGCGCTCATGGTCCAACCCGCGGAGATGATCACATCATCCGCCCGGCCCGCGTGGTAGAAATAGCCATCCCTATCGACGTAGCCGAGATCCTTTGTCGGGAACCACGCGCCCCGGCGCCAGACCTTGATCTCGCCGAGCTCTTTTGGCGCTGCCGGGGTTTCATCCCCGCGCTGCACTTCGACGCGCGTACCCGGCACCGGCTTGCCGAGAGAGCCCGGCTTGACGATGAAGTCCTCGGCGCCCGGATAGTTCACGAGGATGACGCCGACCTCCGTCGTGCCGTACATGCTGCAGACCGGCAGCTTGAACGTCGTATCGACGAAATCGAGCGTGGCGCTGTCGATCGGCTCGCCGGTATAGGAGAGTTTGCGTAGGGCGTAGTGAAAGTCCCCGGCCGCCCCGGATCCCTTCATCATCCGATGATGCGTCGATGCCGCCGAAAGGTTGGTGACGCCGTAATCCTGCAAGGCGCGCAGCAGCCGGACCGGGTCGAATTTTCCGGCATAGGCCCCGGTGGTGACCCCGAGAGCGAGCGGTGCCAGGGTGCCGTGCCAGAGCCCGTGCCCCCAGGCCGGCGAAGACGGGCAGAAAAAGATGTCTCCGGGTCGGATGCCGGTGCCATAGAGCGCGGCGATCATGAGCACGACGATCGCCCGATGCGTATGGCGGACGGCCGCGGGAACCTCGCGCGTGGTGCCGGAGGTGTATTGGAAAACGGCAAGATCGTCCGGCTTGGTGACCGTGCGGTACTCGACGGGATAGTGGCCGAGCTCGTGGCGCAAGATCTCGTCCGCGACGGCGATCTCGATCCCGCCAAGCGCGCGCGCCATCGGCGCCTTCTCGGCATTGGTGACGAGAAGGCGCGGGGCGCAATCGTCGAGCCGGAGCCGGAGCCCTTCCGGCCCGAACAGCGTAAAGAGGGGCACGGCAATGGCGCCGCGCTTCATCGCGCCGAACATGGCCGCGTAGAAGGGCAGGGATGGCTCGAGCATGATCGCGACGCAATCGCCGGGTCCGATACCGCGGGCGGAAAGCCAGTGCGCGAATTGCGAGGACCGGTCGGCGATGTCGCGGAAGGTGAGGCTCTCATCGCGGCCGTCGGCGTGCGCGATGCGGACCGCGACGCGATCCGCCGGCGAGGCGTGCCGGTCGATGCATTCATGCGCGATGTTCAGGCCGTCGCGATTGCCGTCGAACAGCTCCCATAGCCGGGCCATCGAGAATTCGCGCTGGGCGTCGGCATAATCCGCAAATTCCGTCAGCTTCGGAGCCGGCATCGGCGTGCTTCACCTTTCCGCTTGCGCGGGCATCCGATCACGGCTAAACCGTCATTGTCAATAGGCACATGTCATTGTATTAGCGCAATGACGATACAGGGATCGCCGACGGATGGTGCTCAAGGGGCCACGACCCAAGGCCGAGCCGGCGCGACGCAAAGCGCCGCCGCGCCGCCGCGAGCGCCAAGTGCCTGCCGTGACGCGTGCGATCGCCATTCTCCGGCTGCTCGGCAAGAGCGAGACGCCGCTCGGTGTCAATTCGATTGCGCGGGCGCTGGACCTCGTCCCGAGCACCTGCCTGCACATCCTCCGTGTGCTGGCGGCGGAGGAGCTCATCGCCTTCGATCCCCAGACGAAGCACTACAGTCTCCATGTCGGGATCATCAGCCTTGCGCGCAGCGCGCTGCGCCGCAACAGCTTCGCCGAGCGGGCGCAGCCGGAAGTCGATGGCCTGGCTCGGCGCTATGGCGTCACGGCGATCGGCGTCCAGGTGATCGGCCTCGACCATATCGTCGTCGTCGCGATTTCCCGCGCGGGGCAGGGCTTGCATCTCCACTCCGAAATCGGCAGCCGATTTCCGGCGCTGATCAGCGCGACCGGCCGCTGCATTGCGGCTCACAGCCGCCTGCCTTGGAGCGAGATCGAGCGGCGGTTCCACGCGCTGCGCTGGGACAACGCGCCGGAATTGGCGCAGTGGCGCGCCGACATCGAAACTGCGCGGCGCCTCGGCTACGCGGTCGACGAGGGCAATTACATCGGCGGCGTCACCATCATCGCCGCACCGGTGATGAGCGAAGGCAGCGTTTCCCACGCGGTGGTCGCGGTCGGCCTCTCCGAGCAGCTGCGGCGCGCCGGCGTCAAGCAAGTGGGCGAGGAGCTGCGCGGCATCGCCGCCGAGCTTTCCACCGGGCCCGAGCCCTAGGGCAAGCGCGCACGGTCGCCATCGCCAGGCCGTCCATCCTCGGCTACGTCGGGTATGGCAGCGCGGGAGCCACCGTCTTCTCCGGCATCAACTATCGCTTCTGAGACCGCTATTCCGCCGCCTCCTGCGCCGCGATGATGCGCGTCACCAAGGCGCGCAGCACGGCCGGCTTGATCGGCTTGTTGAGGACGTGCAGGCCATGCCGGTCCGCGGCTTCCCGAACCGCGGTCGAACGGTCCGCCGTGATCAGGATCGCCGGCGCGATCACGCCGCAGCGCTGCCGCATGACGTCGAGGCAGCGCAGCCCGTCGGCTTCGGCGTCGAGATGATAATCGACGATGACGGCGTCCAGCGTCGCGAGCTGCGCGGCATCGAGCCGCAGCGCTTCGGCGAGGCCGGCGGCAAGATGGACGCGGCAGCCCCAGCCCTGCAGCAGCGTCCGCATGCCGTCGAGCACGCCCGGCTCGTTGTCGATGCACAGCAGGCTCGCGCCCGCAAGGCTCGGCAGCGCCGCCGCCCTTCCGGCCCGGCGTATCGGCTCCGCGGCGGCGCTGCGCGGCAAATCCACCACGAAGGCGGTGCCCCGTCCCGGCACCGAACGAAACTCCACGGGATGATCGAGCACGCGCGCCATCCGGTCGACGATGGAGAGGCCGAGCCCGACCCCGGGCCCACTCCCCGTTGCGACCGAGAAGCGCTGAAACTCGCGGAAGACGAGATGCTGCTTGTCGAGGGGAATGCCGCTGCCGGTGTCAAGGATCGCGATGGCGACACGCTCGCCGTGCCGTCGCGCGCCCATCAGCACCTTGCCGGCGGAGGTGTAGCGGATCGCGTTCGACAGCAGGTTCTGCAAGATGCGCCGCAACAACCGGCGGTCGCTGTTGACGGCGAGGGTGGTCGGCACGACGCGCAGCTCGAGCCGCTTGCGCTCGGCCAGCGGCGCGAACTCGACGCGGAGACTGTCGAAGAGATCGCCGAGGCGCATGTCCTGGCGTTCGGCGGTCAGCTTCCCCGCGTCGAGCCGGGAAATGTCGAGGAGCGCGTCGAGAATTTCTTCGACCGCACCGAGCGAGGTGTCGATCTTCACGGCCAAGGCACCGTCGCGTTGGCGGCCCCGCTGCGGACGGGCTTGCTGCTCGATCAGGCTCGACAGATAGAGGCGCGCCGCGTTGAGCGGCTGCAGCAGGTCGTGGCTTACCGCGGCGAGGAAGCGCGTCTTGCCGAGATTGGCCTCTTCGGCGGCCACCTTCGCGCGGCTCAGCTCGGCGTTGAGCTGCGTCAGCTCGACGGTGCGATCGCGGACACGCTGCTCGAGGAGCTCGTTGGCGGCAGCGAGTTGCTCGGCGGCTTCCACGTGCTCGGTGACCTCTGAATAGGTCGTGACGTACCCGCCGCCGGGCATGAGCGTGGTGCGGATGTCGAGCACCGTGCCGTCTGGCCGGCGCCACTGGAAGATGGTCCCGCCGGCGCTGACGAAGCCCTCGAGCCGGTCGGCGATGATCTTCTCGACATCGCCCGGCCCGTATTCGCCACGTGATGCCTTGAAGCGCACGATCTCCTCGAGCGAGACACCGACCCGGGTCAGCGCCGGCGGCAGATCGAGCAGATCGCGGAACTGGCGGTTCCAGCAGGCGAGCCGCAGATCGCGATCGAACACGCAGATGCCCTGGCGCATGTTCTCAAGCGTGGATTGGAGCAGATCGCGGTT
>JASHUO010000887.1 GCA_030039975.1 Alphaproteobacteria bacterium | reverse complement strand
GCGAGGCGGCGGAGCATGGTCTCAAGGAGTTCATGCTGCTGCGTTTCCCGAGCGATCTTTGCAGCGATGGCGGCCGCGCCATCAACTCGGAACAGCCGGACTGGCCGACGACGCTCCGCGGCGAAGCGGCGGAGATGTATCTGCGATGGGAACGCGAGCTGCGGCCGAACGGCTTCCACCTGGGCGCCCGCGTGCTCAACTTCCCGGGCGGCATGCCGGGCGATATCGGCCTGTTCCTCCTCTGGGGACAGTGAACCAAAACCCGATCACGTCGGAAAGACACTCATGGCCAGATCGCCTCACCGCGCAGCGCGCGACCTCGCCGGAATCAACGTGCCGGCCTTCTGGCCCATGCTGGCCGCGGCGCGAATGGCCGAGCAGGGCGTCGAGCTCTACGCCAAGAACGCCGAATTCCTCGCTGAGGAAGTGAAGATCCATCACGAGCTGAGGCCCGCTCCAGCGACGGCGAACCGCGTGCTGCTCGATCTCAGAACCATGCTGTTCCGCGACTATTCCGCGCCCGACGCCGCCGGCCTCCCCACCATCGTCGATGCGCCCTATGCCGGCCATTCCGCGATGATCGCCGACTATCACAAAGGCCAAAGCCTGATCGAGACGCTGCTCGGCAACGGCATCGGGCGCGTCTTCCTCACCGACTGGAAATCGGCGACAGAGGACATGAAGGACCTGGAGATCGACCAGTATCTGGCAGAGATCAACGTCGCGGTCGACGATCTCGGCGGCCGCGTCAACCTCGTCGGCCTCTGCCAAGGAGGCTGGATGGCGGCGATGTATGCCGCGCGCTTTCCGCGCAAGGTCCAGAGCCTCGTGCTCGCGGGCGCGCCGATCGATACCGATGCCGGTGACGGGCCGGTGAAGCGCATGGCGCACACCTATCCGACCGCCTTCTACGAGGAGCTGGTGGCGCTGGGCGGCGGTCTGATGCGCGGCGCGACCATGCTGCGCGGCTGGAAGAACATGCATCCGGAACAGCACTACATCACCCAGCACATCGATCTCTACGAGCATATCGACGACCCCGCCTATCTCAAGAAGGAAGAGGTCTTCGAGCGTTGGTACGAGAACCCGATCGATCTGCCGGGGCGTTGGTATCTGCAGGCCATCCTCCAGATCTTCAAGGAGAACCGGCTCGCCAAGGGAAGCTTCGTCGGTCTCGGCCGGCGCCTCGAGCTGAAGCAGATCGCCTGTCCGCTCTATCTGCTGGCGGGCGACTCCGACGACATCACCACCCGCGAGCAGGTCTTCGACGCCGAGAAATATGTCGGCACGCCCAAGGACAAGATCGTGAAGCAGCTCGTGCCGGGCGGCCATATCGGGCTCTTCATGGGCTCGCGCACGCTGAAGGAAACCTGGCCGGCGATCGCCCGCTGGATCGCGGGGACGAGCGCGGCGAGCGCTGGCGCCTAATGCTCCACGCCGCTGCGCGCCGGCGTCGTGCGCAGCGGCAGCTCGCGCAGGAAGAGCGTGACCACCACGCTCGCCGCCATGACCGCGGCGCAAATGGCGAAGACGAGATGGAAGGCTTGCACCAAGGCGGGAACCAGCAGCGCATGCTGCTCGGGCGACAGCCCTGCCGCCGCATCGGGCCCACTCTGCAGCAGCGTCATGCCGGCGCCGCCGGGAAGATGGCGAGCCAGCGCGGCAAGGAAGACCGACCACAGGATTGCGGCACCGAATGAGCCGCCGAGCGAGCGGAAGAAAGCGACGGTCGCGGTGGAAACGCCGATGTCGCGCGGCTCGGCCGCGTTCTGCACGGCGATCAGCATCACCGGCATGGATGAGCCGATGCCGATGCCGAGCACGCCCATATAGGCCATTGCCAGTGCCGATGCGGTCGCGGCGTTCATCGTCGCCATCAAGGCGAAGGCAATGGCGCCGCCGGTGAGGCCGACCAACGGATAGAGCTTGTAGCGGCCGCTCCAGCGCATGAGCTGGCCCGCGGCGAAAGCACCGATGACGGAGCCGGCCATCAGCGGGATCAGCAGGATGCCGGAATCGCCGGCGCCGACGCCGGAGACGAGCTGAAGGAAGACCGGCAGCAGCACGATCCCGGCAAACATCGCCATCGAGACGATGAAGCTCGCGAGATTGGCAGCGCGGATCACCGGGTTGACGAAGAGGCGCGGCGGCAGCACCGGTTCGGGGGCGCGCAGCTCCTGCAGGAGGAAAGCGGCGAGCAACGGCGGCGCCACCGCAATCAACGCCAGCATCGGGCGCGAGGTCCAGGCGTAGGTCGTCCCGCCCCAGGTGAAGATCAGCAGCAGATTGGCGACGGCAAGCGTCAGCAGCACCGCGCCGAGATAATCGATGCGCCGCTGCGCGCGGCGCGTCACCAGCGCGGCGAGCGCGCGACGGCAGAGGACAAAGGCGCCGATGCCGATCGGCAGGTTGATCCAGAACACCCAGCGCCAGCTGAGATAGTCGACGAAGACGCCGCCCAGCACCGGCCCGCCGACGCTCGCCGTCGCCCAGACGCCGCTCAGATAGGCCTGGTAGCGGCCGCGCTCGCGCGGCGAGATGACATCGGCGATGATCGCCTGCGCCATGCTGATGAGACCGCCGCCGCCGAGCCCCTGCAGGCTGCGCGCGAGGATGAGCTCGGGCATGGTCTGCGCCAGGCCGCAGAACAGCGAGGCGGCGACGAAAATCAGGATCGCGGTCTGCAACATCGACCGCCGGCCATAGAGATCGCTGAGCTTGCCGTAGATCGGCGTCGACGCGGTCGAGGTCAGGAGATAGCCCGAGACGATCCAGGACAGGTGTTCGAACCCGCCGAGTTCGCCGGCGATCGCCGGCAGCGCCGTCGCGACGATGCTCTGATCGAGCGCGGCCAGCATCATGCCGAGCAGGATGCCGCTCAGGATGCTCAGGATCTCACGATGGGTGAAGGACCCGGCCTCGACGGCAGCGGGTTCGGTCATGATAATGCCTCGTTCACCGCCCATTGCTAACGCAAAGCCAGGGGGCGAGGAAGCCCCGCCCCGGCATAGCTGGGCAGCGCCGGATTTTGCCGATTTATGGCAGCCAAAAGCCGGGGCGAAGGGCGCATCTTGTGCTCCGGCCCCGGGCCGAGTTAACTCACTGCCATGGACCCCGCGGACAACCCCAACGACAGCGCCAAGCTACATGTCAGCACGCTGCTGATCGCCTCGGAGCGAGCGCTGACCAATGCGCTGGACGAGCTCGGCTTTGCCGAGGACGACGACCGCGTGATCCAGCATGAAGGCCGGCTCGCCTTCCTGACCTGCAGCCATGACCAGGATTGCGACGATCTCTTCGCCATTATTACCGAGCTGGCGGCGCGCGGCGAGACCTGGGAATTACAGTTCCGCGTCGACACCGGCGAAGGCCGCGCCGTGTTCCAGCGCCTGGCGCGCCATCAGGCGGTGGAGGCGATCGAAGCCGAGCTGCCGCCGGAAGCCGAGGAATCCGAAAAGGAACTGCCGGTCCACGACCTCGACGAGGAGCGCGGTCGGAGCAGCCTCAAAAAAGCCCTGAACCGGGTTGATCCGGCTGGCGTCTTTGCCACTATTCGTTCAGGGCCCGGCGGGCGCGCGACCGCCGTCATCCTGCGCCGCAATCCGCGCCGCGCGCTCGCCATGGCGGCGGCCAATGACGAAGCGAGCCTGCGCGGCGCCATCCGCGAGATCCTGCCCAATGTCATGTTCTCGGTGGCGATGAAACCGCCGGGATGAGGCGAGACAATAATTTCGACTTGCTGCGTCTCGTCGCCGCGGCGAGCGTCATCTTCTCCCATTCCTTTCTCATTGCCGAGGGCACGGAAAATCACGAGCCGCTGATTCTGCTCACCCACCGCCAGAGCATCCTCGGCCTCGCCGGCGTCTTCGTCTTCTTCGCCATCAGCGGCTTTCTCGTCACCGCAAGCTACGAGACCTCGCCCTCGCCGCTGCGCTATCTCGCCAAGCGCGCGCTGCGCATCTTTCCCGGTCTCTTCGCGGCACTGCTCGTCTCGGCCTTCGCCATCGGTCCGCTCGTCACCAGCCTGCCGCTCGGCGCCTATCTCCGCCATCCCCAGGTCTACGGCTATGTCGTCGGCAACACGCTGCTGAACCTCACCGTCCACGAGCTGCCGGGCGTGCTCTTCGTCAACAACCCGGTCGGGCTCGAGGTCAACGGCTCGCTCTGGACGCTGCGCTACGAGTTCATGATGTATCTGACGGTGATGGGGCTCGGCATGCTGCGTCTGCTGACGCCGCCGGTGCTGGCGGCGCTGCTCGCGCTGGGCCTTCTCTGCCTGCGCTGGAGCGCGCTCGCCTTTCTCGGCACCTGGGGCTGGCTCCTCGGCTTCTTCGCCGTCGGCATGCTGCTCTACACGCTGCGCGACCGCGGGATCTTCGATGGCAGGATCGCGCTGGCGGCGCTGGCCGGGCTGGTGCTGAGCGTCCCGCTGCGGCAGTTCATCGAGCTCTTCCCGCTGTTCGGCGGCTATCTCGCGATCTATCTCGCGCTCGACCGGCGCGTGCCGATCCTGCCGGCGACGCGCTTCGGCGATCTCTCCTACGGCCTTTACATCTATGGCTGGCCGATCGAGATCCTGGTCATGCATGCGAGCGGCGGCCGGGCGCGCTGGTGGCAGGTCTTTCTGGCCTCGCTGCCGCTCGCGGCGCTGGCCGCCTTCCTCTCTTGGCGCTTTGTCGAAGAGCCGATGTTGCGGCTGAAGCCCGGGCCGCGCCGGGCGCGGTTCAGCGCGTCAGCCGTGCCAGAACTTGGCCTTCAGCCACCTGTTCGCCTTCCGCGACCAGGATAGCGCTGACCACGCCGCCGGCGGGCGCCAGCACCGGCAGCTCCATCTTCATCGCCTCGAGAATCACCAGCTCGTCGCCTTCCGCCACCTGCGCGCCCGCGGCCGCAGCGATTCGCATGACGATGCCGACCACCTCCGACCGAACCGCGATCTCCGCCATGCGCTCCCCCGCGAGCCGCCCGCCGGCAAAATATGGGCGCCTGCATGCGCTGGCAAGCGCGGGGAGCACCGTCGCGCCGACAACGCGGCAGCGGCGGCTCGATTAGGGTGCGCCCTGTGACCGGCGTCACACCTGGCCCGATGCAGAGTGGTCTATTGAGTTGCTGGAAGGCCTCCACACGCCTTCCGTTCCCAACCTGGCCCCGCCGTCCCCGGCGGCGGGGCTTTCTTTTTTGACCTCCCAGCGCCGCGCTTGTGAGCCCTGCCCCGATCGGCTATGGCGCGGCCATGGCCGTCGAGATCCCCTTCCGGCGCGAGCTCCAGGTCGAGTATGGCGCCGTCGCGCAGCTGACGCCGCTCATCCGCCGGGTCGTGGCGCGAAATCCGAGCCCTTTCACCTTCAAGGGCACCGGCACCTATATCGTCGGCAAGGGAACCGTGGCGGTCATCGATCCCGGCCCGGATCTCGCCGCCCATGTCGACGCGCTGCTCGCGGCTCTCGCCGGCGAGACGATCAGCCATATCGTCATCACCCACACCCATCTCGACCATTCGCCCGCGGCGGCTGCGGTGAAAGCCGCCACGGGCGCCAAGACCTACGGCTTCGGTCCGCATGGCTCGGGCCGCGCCGAGGACCGCAGCGGCGTCGGCGGCGTCACCGAGGAAGGCGGCGACCATGCCTTTCGGCCCGATGTCGTGCTTCGCGACGGCAATAGCGTGGCAGGGCCGGGCTGGCATCTCACCGCGGTCCATACGCCCGGCCACACTTCCAATCATCTCTGCTTCGCGCTCGCCGAGGAACGCGCGCTGTTTTCGGGCGACCACGTCATGGGTTGGTCGACGAGCGTCATCGCGCCGCCCGACGGCGATATGAGCGCCTATATGCGCTCGCTGAACAAGCTGCTCGCCCGCGACGACGCCGTCTTCTGGCCGACGCATGGGCCGCCGATCCCCGATCCCAAACCCTTCGTCGGCGCCTTCATCGCGCATCGCCAAGAGCGTGGGGCCGCGATTTTGGCACGCCTGGCCCAGGGCGAGGACACCATTCCCGCCATCGTCGACCGGGTCTATCTCGGCCTCGATCCGCGTCTCAAGGGCGCGGCGGCGCGGTCGGTGCTGGCGCATCTCGTCGAGCTGGTCGAGCTCGGCCAAGTCGAGAGCGACGGCGCGCCCACTCTCGATGCCCGCTATCGCTTGAAGGGCTGATCGGAGCCTATCGACTCGCCGGGGATTCGCCGGCACGACGCGGCCCCCCGGCTTATCCTTTCTGCCCCGAAACCGTCGCAAAACCGCAAGACTCGGGCATTTCCTGCTTTCGGGAGCCTTCGCGCCCCTGCCGCGCGGGTAGCGCGGGGCTGCGACAAAAAACTGTCACTGAAGCGTGCTAGCAAACTGCGAGCGCAACCCGTTCGAGGAGCGCATGCAAGCAGGAACATCGGATCGCCGCCTCCGCATGGCGGTAAAGCACGGATGGAATCGCCTCGTCAGCGCGGCGCGTCCGCGCTACCGGTTCGCGCTGCGCCGTCACGACCGGTATGCGGCGATGGGCGCCCCGCTGGTCGAGCCGCCGGAGGTGATCGATCCGGTGGCGCTCACGGTTCTCGCCGTCAATCGGCTGGGCCCGGCGACCTTGCGCACCGTGGCGAGCGGCAAGCCGCTCACCGTCACCGTTCCCGATGCGCGCATCGGCGAGATCTTCCGCGCGGCACTCGCCGAGATGCAGAAGACGCGCTCGACCGATCGATTGATCGACGTCGTCATTGCCGGTGAAGTGGCCGATGCCCGACGCACTGCACGCGGCGCCTGAGCGCGCGGCGCGCCGCCGCCGCGCCGCGACACCGGACGACCGGCACATTTTCTTCCGCCATTGGCTGCGGAACCCGCTCGGCATCGGCGCAGCGCTGCCAAGCGGCACCAAGGTGGCGCGGGGCATGGCGCGCGAGCTCAGCTTGAGCCGGCCCGGTGCCGTGCTCGAGCTCGGCGGCGGCACCGGCAGCGTCACGCGCGGGCTGATCGCCGCCGGCTGTCCCATCGAGCGCCTGGTCGTGATCGAGCGCGAACCTGATCTTGCCGCTTATCTCGCGCGGCGCTTCACCGGGCTGCGCGTGATCTGCGGCGATGCCTGCGACACCGGTGCGCTGCTTGCCGGCGCCGGCATCGACACGCTGGCCACGGTGGTGTCGAGCCTGCCGATCAAATGGTTTCCGCGCCCGGCGCAGCGCGCGATCCTCGATGCCTGCTTCTCCCGATTGGGTTCCGGCGGCGCGTTCGTGCAGCTCACCAACGCGCTCGCCTCCCCCATCCCGGCCGAGGAATTCGGCCTTGCCGGCGAAGAAGTGCTCCGCATCTGGGCGCATTTCCTGCCGGTGCAGATCTGGCGCTACCGCCGCGAACCGGCGGCAGCGAATGGCCGATGCTGACCTTGCCACAGCATTACCGCACCATCTGGATCTCCGACGTGCATCTCGGCACGCGCGGCTGCAAGGCGGAGTTCCTGCTCGATTTCCTCCGCCACACCGAGTCCGAATACCTCTACCTCGTCGGCGACATCGTCGATGGCTGGCGCCTGCGCCGCTCCTGGTACTGGGCGCAGACGCATAACGACGTGATCCAGAAGGTGCTGCGCAAAGCACGCAAGGGCACCAAGGTGATCTATGTCCCGGGCAACCACGACGAGTGGCTGCGCGACTACACGGAGCTGCAATTGGGCGGCGTGTGGCTGCGCGACGAAGTCGTGCATGTGACCGCCGACGGGCGCAAGCTGCTGGTGCTGCATGGCGATGCGTTCGATGGCGTCGTGCGCTATGCCCGCTGGCTGGCGCTGCTCGGCGACTGGGCCTATACCGCGGTGCTGCAGCTCAATCACTACTTCAATCTCGTGCGCCGGCGCTTCGGCTATCCCTACTGGTCGCTCTCGGCCTATCTCAAAGGCCGGGTCAAGAACGCGGTGGAGTTCGTCAGCAACTTCGCCAGCGCCATCGCCGACGAAGCGCAGAAGCGCGGCGTCGACGGCATCGTCTGCGGCCACATCCATCAGGCGGAGATGCGCACCATCGGCGGCGTGCTCTATTGCAATGACGGCGACTGGGTCGAGAGCTGCACCGCGCTGGTCGAGCATGCCGATGGCAGGCTCGAGATCCTGCGCTGGGCCGAGCTCAGGGCGCTCGATCCGCTGATGCCGCGCGGCGCCAAACAGAGCGAACAGGAGCGGGAGCTGGTGACGGCAGGCGCCGACGAACCGTGAGAATTGCTCTCGTCAGCGATGCCTGGACACCGCAGGTGAACGGCGTCGTGCGCACCTTGACCGAGCTGATGCATGAGCTGACGCGGCGCCAATACACCGTGACGCGCATCACGCCGGATTTGTTCCGCACGCTGCCGTGTCCGACCTATCCCGAGATCCGTCTCGCGCTCCGGCCGTGCGGGCGCGTCGCCGAGCTGATCGAGACGGCGCGGCCGGACGCCATCCACATCACTACGGAAGGCCCGCTCGGCTTCGCGGCGCGGCGCTATTGCCTGCGCCACGGCTATGGCTTCACCACCGCCTTCCACACGCGCTTTCCCGAATATGTCGCGGCCCGCTTTTCTGTGCCGCCCTCCTGGAGCTATGCGCTGATGCGGCGCTTCCACGCGCCGTCCAAGGGCGTGATGGTTGCGACCGACACGGTGCGGAGCGAGCTCGCGGCGCGCGGCTTCGGCAATTTGCGCCGCTGGTCGCGCGGCGTCGATGCCGAGCTTTACGACCCGGCGCTGCGCGATGATTTCCTGGGCCTGCCGCGGCCGATCTTCCTCAGCGTCGGCCGCGTTGCGATCGAGAAGAATTTCTCAGCCTTCCTCGCGCTCGACCTGCCGGGCTCGAAAGTGGTGATCGGCGACGGGCCGATGCTCGAAGAGCTGCAGCGGCGCCATCCCGAAGCGCATTTCCTCGGGAAGCGCGAGGGGCGCGAGCTGGCGCGCCTCTATGCCTCGGCCG
>JASHUO010000886.1 GCA_030039975.1 Alphaproteobacteria bacterium | reverse complement strand
ATCATCCAAGCGAGAGTGAATTGCGGCCCCAACGCGCGCTATGTACGCGGCCACCGCGACAGGCGCGGCCGCTACATCAAGGGTCGCTGTGTCCGCATCAGGCGTCGTTGAACGCGGTGCCGTTTCCCCTATTCGTGAAGCTCCTCTCGCGGAAATTTCCGGTGTGCCCATCGGTATGGAGTGCGGGTGAAGCATAGCGCCGCGCCAGTGGCTGCGGCCCTATTGACCGACGGCCTCCGTCAGCTCTGGCAAGGCGTTCTTGGCGCTATTGATCCTGGTGCTGACCGGATACGTTCCAGCGCTCCGCCGGAAACAGGTGCAGCAGCGCTTGCAGATCCCGCCTGACTTGACGCCTCATCGCCACTGCTTCCGAACGAGCGTTACCGCGTAGCCCTCCGCCAACGGGCAATCATCTCCCAACGGCCAATGCGCGGTTTGCAGGGTGAAACGGAGACGTTTCTTCGATCATGCCAGCGGCGGCAGTGCGGTTGGCATCGTCGACTAGGATGAAGGATCCCGTCTGGCGAATATGGCTGTATGCGTCGAAGGCTAATGGCGCGGCCGTCGCGACACGCACGCGCACGATATCATTGTGGTTCAAAAAGTCTGGCGCTCCTTCCACTGCGAAGGTCGCCACATTTAGGCGGTGAAGAATGGCAGAAAGCCGAGCCGGTGTCGTGGCCGTGCCGCATCTGAGCAGATAGCGTCGGCTTGGATCGTAGGGCTTGTTGGTCAGCCAGCACAGCATCGCTTCGAAGCTGCGTCCGATCCGTGCGGGCTGCGCGGCGGCAGCAAGAAGGTCGCCTCTGGCAACATCGACATCGTCGGCGAGTTCAATGGCCACCGATCTCGGCGCCGTAGCCGCGGCGAGCCCGCCTTCGTAGGTTGATATCGCCCGCACCTGGCTCCTGACCTTCGCGGGGAGGACCATAACGGCGTCGCCAACTTCGATACGACCTGATGCAATACGCCCCAGATAACGCCGCGTCGTTCCGCCTGCCTGCGCAGTGCGTTGCACGAGTTGAACCGGCATACGAAATGGAAGATCCGTCGCCGCAACGGCACGCGGCACCCTTTCCAAGATGTCAAGGAGGGAGTGGCCGTCGTACCAAGGCGTGCGCTCGCTTTGGTCCATAACGTTGTCGCCGAATTTGGCCGAAACCGGCACGAACGTTGGAGTCGGGGAACCCAACGCCGCGGCAAATTGGCCAATTGCCGTCTCAATTTTGGCGAATTCGGATTTGGCAAATCCCACGAGATCCATCTTGTTTACGGCAATCACGAGATGGCGAATGCCGAGGAGGTGCGCGAGGCAGAGATGACGGTGCGTCTGCGCCGTCATTCCTTTGCGGACATCGACCAGCACGACAGCGGCATCGGCGGTGCTCGCGCCCGTCACCATGTTACGCGTGTACTGCTCGTGCCCCGGCGTGTCAGCTATGATAAAGCTGCGTCGTGGCGTCGAGAAATAGCGATAGGCGACATCGATGGTAATCCCTTGCTCACGCTCCGCAGCAAGACCATCGGTGACGAGCGACAGGTCGATCGCATCAGTTCCCTGCCGAGCGGCCGCATGCTCAAGCGCGGCGAGCTGGTCGCCGGACAATGCCTTCGCGTCATAGAGCAAGCGACCGATGAGCGAACTCTTTCCGTCGTCGACGCTGCCCGCCGTAATGAAACGAAGGAGCCCAACGTCCGGCGGAAAATCGATAGAGTCCATCAGAAATAACCCATCCGTTTCCGCTCCTCCAACGCTGCTTCGGAAGCCTGATCGTCGAGGCGGCTGGCCCCCCGTTCGCTCATGGCGGCTGTCAGCGTTTCGGCAATAACCGCGTGGGCATCGCCCGCGGTGGAGGCGACAGCTATGGTGCAGGAAATGTCGCCGACGGTGCGGAAGCGGACCATGCGCTGCTCGACCCGGTCGTCTGGCTGCAATTCGATTCCCTCCACGAACGGCAACATGACGGTGCTGCGCATGACGACTTTGCGCTCATGGGCAAAATAAAGCGCCGGAAGGTCCAATCGTTCACTTTCTATGTAGCGCCATATGTCGAGCTCCGTCCAATTGCTGAGAGGGAACACCCGCATGTGTTCTCCCGGCAAGAGCTGCGTGTTGTACAGACTCCACAGTTCGGGCCGCTGCCGCCGTGGGTCCCACTGGCCAAAGGCGTCGCGGAACGAAAAGATGCGCTCCTTGGCGCGCGCTTTTTCTTCATCGCGCCGAGCGCCGCCGATGCAGGCATCGAAGCCATGCTCGGTAATGGCGTCGAGCAGTGTCACGGTCTGGAACGCGTTCCGGCTCTGATTGGCGGACAAGGGCCGGACGCGGCCCCTATCGATGGATTCCTGCACGGAACGGACGATCAACCGCTCGCCGAGATATGCGGCGACCCTGTCGCGAAATTCGATCACTTCCGGAAAGTTGTGGCCGGTATCGATGTGCAAGAGGGGGAACGGAAAGCGCGCGGGCCGGAAGGCCTTCTCTGCCAGCCGCAACAGCACCGTCGAATCCTTGCCTCCCGAAAACAGCAGAGCCGGATTGCGGAATTCCGCCGCCACCTCGCGCAGGATATGAACCGCCTCGCTCTCGAGTTCATCCATATGGCGGCAGGCGACGTCGATGCGGCGGTCCATCGGCGCAAGATGGGCCGCAGTCATTTGGCTACCCTTTGGACATGCAAACCGCACTCGCGGTGCTCGGCACCTTCCCACCACCAGCGTCCGGACCGAATGTCCTCTCCTGGAGCAATGGCGCGCGTGCAGGGCGCGCAACCGATGCTCGTGTAGCCGCGATCGTATAGTTCGCTGTAGGGAACTTGGTTGGCGCGGATGTAACTCCAAACCTCCTCGCCGGACCATTCGGCGAGCGGATTAAACTTCCGAAGCCTATGCGCGGCGTCCCATTCTGCCAGCATCAGATGGTGGCGCGTCAAAGCCTGTTCGCGGCGCCGACCCGTTATCCAGGCCAGCTTCCCTGCGAGGGCACGGCGCAATGGACGGACCTTACGCAAATCACAGCATTCCTGGCGCAGGATCAGATCGTCGTAGAAAGCATTCGGACCATGAGCCGCGACAAAGGCTTCGACATCCGACGTGGACGGCATCAGAACGGAAATCGGCAGCCCATAACGCTCGCGCACCCGCGCGATGAGGCGATGGGTTTCTTCGGGGAGTCGACCCGTATCGATCGTGACGATGCCGATCTCGAGGCCATGACGGGCGATCATATCCAGTAGGATCATGTCTTCGACGCTAAAGCTGCTGGCAAGCACAGCGGGGGCATAGACCCGCGCAATATGGCGCAACCGGTCAATCGTCTCGGCGGTCCGCGTTGAAGGGGTGAGGTTCGACATCTCTTCAGTTGGCCCAACGCGGATCGAGCGCACGGATCTGTGTGCGGTGAAGAACCCGGCGATTAGCGCCATCGAAGGCGTCACGGCGATACATCGTCGCGAGGTTGTTCCACAGCACGACATCGCCGTCCTTCCAGACGTGACGATAGATGTGGATCGGATTGTGGGCGGCGGACCAGAGTGCGGCAAGAACCGGGTCTCCGTTCCCTCCGTTCGCCAGGGTCGCGCGGCTGCCGCGCCGCCGCGCGAGGAACAGGATAGGTTTTCCGCTGAGCGGGTCGTCGAAACGAACGGGATGCCATACTCCAGTCGCGGCACCAGCCTCGCGGCGCGGTGCTTCGGCGTTGGTATTGGCGCAGTCATGAAAGACGCGCATGCCCGACGCCGCACTTTGCAGCACGGGGTGCAGGTCGTCCCAAGCCGCCCGTAGGTCAAGGAAACAAGTGACGCCGCCACCGCTCGCTGGCGCCTCGCGCGCATGAAGGACGCAGCCGACCGGCGGCTTCGGCACATAGGTCATATCGCTGTGCCAGGCGAGTTCGACATCTCCGAGCCCGTCGACGGCCAAACCCTTCTGTTTGATGGTCGACACCGCGGCGATCTCCGGATGGTTGTCGAGAGCCGAACGCTCGGCATCAAGGGTGGGCGCGAGATCGAGCGCGCCAAGCGTGCGGGTGAAGCGGAGCTGGTCCCCCGGCGCGAGGCGTTGCCGGCGGAACACCAGCAGGCCGAACCGCCGCCAGGCTGCAACAAGCTTCGGTAGGTCGGACTCCTCGAGATCAGCGAGGCCGACGCCTGCCACTTCGGCGCCGAGCGTCGGATGGAGGGGGCGAATAGCAAGGCTCACGGCAGGGCTCCTAGGCGCATGCGAATCTGGCGGTCATCGCCCCTTCTCCTCGGAGTCGCCGCCGGTCGCGCCGCGGAACCATCCGCACAGCGCTTGCCGGGCGGAAGCCCCGCTTTAGCTGCATTTCTAAAGCGCCCGCAAGCTGTTGCTCAAATCGGCGCTATGGCGGCGATTGTGCATGACACGGCACTGCGGTCAATCAAGATAAAGTTGCTGCATACGATAGCTAAACTATGCCGTGGCTGAGCGCCGCAGTCGGCGACGCGGCGATCTCGGTCACGCACCGGCGCCGCTAACTCAAAATCGGCAGCGGGGTACCTGGCGAATAGCGGCAACCGGTGGCCGCCGTGCGCAGCGTGGTCTCAATGACAACGGGATCGATGCGCTCGTCGCATTCGCGAGGCGGATCGTCACGAGAGTTGATTGAAGCGATCCGCCGCCGGACCGCCATTGCGCCCGTCCCAGGCGAGAATCGGGAAGCGATGGCTCGCCACGAGCTGCGCCACATGTGCCGCCAGCAGCTCGCATTGTCGGCGGATGTCGGGAACCGCGGTCATCTCCCAGAAGAGCCCTTTGGTGAGCGGACCGATGGCGAAGAGCCGCCGCGAGATAGCCCCCTCGCGTGTCCGCAGCGCGCCCTGCAACGTTACGTCGAGGCCGAGGCGCAACGGATCGGGACGTGCCTGCCCGCGGCCCAGCATCCGCTCGATGAGCAGGTTCTTGATCCGGTCGAAGTCGCAGGCCGGTCCCGAGCAATTGATGACCCGGCTGATGTCGCCGAGCCGCTTCGCGTCATGGCGCGAGCTGCGGTAGTGCACGTCGAAGCCTGCCGGCTTGCGCTCATAGGCCGTGATGCGACCGGCGCTGACCGTGAGGCGTCCCAGGCGCATCAGCCGGTCGACGCGATCGCCGATCTCTGGCGGCATGCGATGGCGGTGCACGTCCCACCACGGGCGCAGATGGCGT
>JASHUO010000885.1 GCA_030039975.1 Alphaproteobacteria bacterium | reverse complement strand
GCTGGGCTGGACGAGATGTTCGTCGGCCGGGCTGCCGTAGCAGAGATGATAGCCGAGCTCGATCGCCGGCGGGACCGCATCGCCGATCGTCTTCAGCACGTCGATCGTCTCGCGGCGGAAATCGACCGGCCCTTTCTCGTAATAGCCTTCCCAGGCGAGCACCTCCTGGCAGACGTCCCATTGAATGGCGATGCGGTCGTGCGGAAGCGCTTGCGCGATCGCCGCAATCTCGCCGATGAAATGTCGGGTCAGCGCCGGAAGAAGTGCCGGCCGATCGGCGGGCACCATGTTGTTGTATGTGGGTGCGATAGGCGTCGGGACAGAAATCTGAAACCGCGCGCCAGCCGGGATCACGCCCGCTTTCTGCAGGCGCTCGAAGACGCGCCAGGACGCGATCGCCATCTCGGCATAGCCGGTCTTGAAGCCGGCCGCTTCGGGTTTGGCGCCGGGTTTGAGACGCAGGCGCGGGATTTCGCGGATCAGCTTGCCGTCCCACTGGACGAATTTGAACGGCGGCACGTCCCGGGCGAGCTCGATCGCCGGGTTCTCGGCGAGGACATCCTGCAGGAACCTGATCCAGGTCTTGCGGATGCCGGTCTCGCCATCAGGCAGGCGAACGAGATAGGGGCCGACCGCATTCGACAAGGTGCGAAACACCGTCTCGCTGTCGGGCAGCGGAATGCTGCCAACGAAATGGACGATCGGATGCTTGCTGCGATCCATGGCGCCGTTCCTCCCGTTCCGTCGAAAGGAACAGCGTAGCACGCCGGCGGGCGGCAGCCCGTCCGCCTGTGACATTGATCGGGCATTGGGCCATCTGCCCAAAAGGGTCATGTCGGCGCGATGTCGCTGATTGGTAGGCTTGGCGCCGTAATCGGGCGAAGGCACGTGAACAGCCCCGCAAATCGCATCTTGGTGGTCGAAGACGATCCCGATGTCGGCGTACTTCTTGACCGCGTGCTCAGCTCAGCGGGCTATCGCGTCGACCGAGCGACGACGGCTTCCGGTGCCCGGCTGCTTGTCGACTCGCAGCAATATCGCCTCGTCCTGGCGGACGGCATCCTTCCGGACGGGACCGGCATCGAAGTCGCCGATGCGGCGAAAGCGCGTGGCATGAAGGCGCTGATCATCACCGGCTACGGGCTGCGGCTCTGTCAATTGGGCGGCTTCGATCGCCATGACTTCATCTTGAAGCCGATCCGCCCGGGCGCGCTGATCGAGCTCATCGCCAACTATCTCAGCCGACCATCGGCATAATCGACCTGCGCCGCGGGGTGGAGCAACTACGCTGGCGCGGCGCGGCGATCCGGCGCGGCCGCAGCTCACCGATTTGGCAATGCCTCGAATGCTCGCAGCGCGCCCTCCACGATCTGCTGCAAGCGGCCAATGGCGCTTATCGCGCCGGCGGCGCCTCGATGGTGCGCGACCATTCTTGTGATCTCGGCGCTTTCCACGGTGAGCACTGCTTTTAGAGCTGCGGCTTGCACGTCGCTGCATCGAGCCAAGTGCGATGCGGTCACCTCTTCGGCACGCTCCGCAAGCTCGCCGGAACCCTCCAAACGGGCGGCCAGCTCGGACAGCCAGAGCTTGTCCGTTGCTTCCTCACGCATTCGCGTTCCCTCGACCCATGACCATGGGTTGACGGGCGGCGGCGGTGAATCTCCGTCGCATGGTATGTACTTCTCGCCCGCTATTTTTAGTCTAAGTCGGCAGGCGGCCTTTGGGCAAGGGCAGGGATCACGCACTGGCGCGACATCGCTGCCAACGTGTCAGTTTCGTCACACCCGCCAGGCAAATCGCGCCGCGACATTTTCGACAGAAGCGTCCGGGTTCGAGGGGAGAGAGGATTTGTCGCGATTTGCGCGGGGGGAAGCGGCACATGGAGTTGAGCGACTATCGCGAAGAGGCCTTGCGCTTCCGGGCGCTGGCGGATGCGGCTGACGAAGGGGAGCTGCGGGCGGAGCTCAGGCAGCTTTCGGCAGCTATGGCGCGCTGGATCGTTGCAACGGAAATCAGGTCGATGACCGGCGCGCCGCCGGCCGACATGCAGGGCGGTCTCGGCCTGCTGGCCCGCTGGCGACGGCGTGGTCGGGGAGGGTGGTGGCCGCGGCGGCGGGGCACCACGCTCGCTTGCTTGCCGCGCTCTGTTGCAGGTGTCCGACCGAATTCACCCGCGGCGATGCATCGCACCCACGCTGAAGTCGAGGCGCAGCCTGCCCGAAAGACAGGGGTGACCCACGTCACATGCCACCTCGGCCAAGGCAAAGCAAATTGCCTGTGCCGCCGGCCCATCAAGCGGACCGAAGAGCCGCCGCGGCACGCATGAACAGGAGATCGCCACATGATCGGAATTGACGTCTATGACGCCATCGTCGCGGCCGGCTTCGGCGTCGCGTTGAATGTGGGCGTGACGGCGAGCGCGATTTACTTGCGGCAGCGTACACCAAGCCAATCTCGCGATGTGCGCGGCGCCGATCCCACCCCATCACGGCTCGACAATTGGACAGTGTCGACTGGCCGCGTCTCGAACGCGCTCTAGGGAACCCCCGAGACTTCACGATCGACCGCATCAATAGCGCGGGTGCGCGCTGATCGCGCGGCGCGCCCGCCGCTGAGAGCGGAAAGCGGTTATCCCGTGCGGCCGTGCCAGGGATCCGGGCCCGGGTCGCGCCCTGCCGCAGCGATGGCAAGGCGGCCAAGGTAGTGCTCCCAGCCTTCCGCATGGCCGGCGCATTGCGCGGCATTCGGCAGGCCAGTGTGGGTCAGGCGCAGCAGCGTTCCGTCCGGCTGCTCGATCAGGTCGATCTCGACGAGGCTCGATCCCGGCGGCACCACCTCGCTGTCATCCCAGCCGAAGCTGTAGGCCAGGCGGTGAACCGGCACCACCTCGCGGAAGGCACCGCGGGCGAAGCGAGCGCCGGTGACATTGACGAGATAGAGACCGTCGAGTTGCGGCTCCAAACTCGCCTCGGTGCCCATCCAGCGCAGGATCTTTTCGGGATCGGTGAGAAAGGCAAAGACGGTCGCGGGCGGCGCTGGAATGCGTGCCTCGCGGCGAACGACGAGGGAGTCTTGCATCGCTATCCCCATGGTTGTCCTGACCTGCTCTTCACGCTTCCATCCTAGTCGCTCGGTCGTGGCGATGCGGAGTAACAAGGTCGTCGTGAATCCCTGGCGCGGGCCGAGGTCAGCCTTCGGGGATGGCGCCGTAGGGTCGCGTGATGATCTCGAGCAGATGGCCGTTGGGGTCGCCGAAATAAAAGCCGCGACCGCCATAGAGGTGGTTGATCTCACCCGGCCCGGACCCGTCGAAGTGGGCGTGGAATTTTATGCCGCTGCCTTTGATGCGCGAGAGCGCAGCGTCGAATTCGGGCTCGCTGACGAGGAAGGCGTAGTGCTGCGGGCGGAAGTCTCGGGAGTCGGCAAAATCGAGCGTGACCCCATTGCTGGTGCGAACGGGCACGAACGGTCCCCATTCGGGTTCCGCCGTCAATCCGAGAATGTCGGCGAGAAAGCGGGCGGAGGCCCATCGGTCCTTCGCCCAGATGATGGTGTGATTGAGTTCGACGCTCATGGTTCGGCTCCTACGCCTGAGCCTCCCTACCCAGTCTAATATAGTCGCTCCCCGATCGCGGTGAATGGCCGGCCGGCTGGCGGCGGTGCTCGATTCGGTCGGTCCGATCGGCCGTTCTGGCTTGCCGGGATCACGAAAATCCTGGCGTCCTCTGGAAACCTGCGCTTAACGTGCCACGTTGATCCTGCTTTCAGCGACTCTGGAACGGAGGGGCGCTCATGGCCGGCATGATGCTCCTGGATCTCATCGGCGGGGTGGCCTTGCTGCTGTGGGGTCTGCACATGGTGCAGACCGGCATCATGCGCGCGTTCGGCGCCGACCTCCGGCGCTTCCTCGGCACCGCGCTCAAAGGCCGCGTGCGCGCCTTCGCCTTCGGTCTCGGCGTCACCGCGGTGTTGCAGAGCAGCACCGCGACGGCGCTGATGACCTCGTCCTTTGCCGCGGGCGGCCTCCTCGCCCTGACACCGGCGCTGGCGATCATGCTGGGCGCCAATGTCGGGACGACGCTCATCGTCCAGCTCCTGGCTTTCAACGTCACCGCCGCGGCGCCGATCCTGCTGGCCGGCGGTCTCATCGCCTTCAAGCGGGCGCCTAACACACGGTTTCGCGATCTCGGCCGCGTCGCGATCGGCCTCGGTCTGATGCTGCTGTCGCTGCATATCCTCCTCGACACGCTCGCACCCGCGGAAGATGCGCCCGCCTTGCGCACGCTGCTGGCCAGTATCAATGGCGACCCCGTGCTCATCGTGCTGGTCGGTGCGCTCTTTGCCTGGGCGGCGCATTCGAGCGTTGCCGCGGTCATTCTGGCGATGTCGCTCAGCTACTCGAGCTTCGTGACGCCGGCCGGCGCCCTGGCGCTGGTGCTTGGCGCCAATCTCGGCAGCGCGATCAACCCCGTCATGGAAGGGTCCGGCGGTGATCCGGCGTCCCAGCGCCTGCCCGTCGGCAATCTCGTCAATCGCGTGGCGGGCCTTGCCATAACGTTGCCGTTCCTCCCGTCGATCGCGCAGGGGCTCGCGGCGATCGATCCCAATCCGGTGCGCGAGGTCGCCAACTTTCATACCGCCTTCAACCTCGTCATGGCGGCGCTGTTCATCGGGCCGCTGGAACTCTACGCCCGACTGCTGAAGCGCGTTTTCCCCGAGCGCAAGAAGGCCGCGGACCCCGCCGCACCGCTCTACCTCGATCCCGCGGTTCTCTCGACGCCGACCCTGGCGCTGACCTCGGCCGCGCGCGAAGTCCTGCACATGGGCGACATCGTCGAGAGCATGCTGCGGCAGACAATCGATGCGCTGCTCTCCGATGATCGCAAGCTCGTCGGCAACATCGAGCGCATGGACAATGCGGTCGACAGGCTATACGACGCGGTGAAGCGCTACGTCACCGAGATCACGCGCGAGAGCCTTGACGAGCAGAGCGGCCGGCGCGCGATGGAGATCATCTC
>JASHUO010000884.1 GCA_030039975.1 Alphaproteobacteria bacterium | reverse complement strand
CTGGCGCTGATCTCGATGGATTCGACCCTGCGCAGCAATCTCACCGTCGGTCCGCCAGTCGATCTGCTGGTCTATCGCCGCGACGCCTTCAAGTTCGAGTTGAAGCGCCGGATCACCGAGGACGACCCCTATTTCCGCATGATCCGCGAGCGCTGGTCGGAGGCCCTGCGCGAGGCCTATCTCGCCATCCCACGGCCGGATTGGAGCCGATGACGGCAGCCAGAGCCACCCGCGCCGACATCGTGCGCCAGACGCTTGCCGACGACATCATCACCGGCCGGCTGGCCGCCGGCGCGCGCCTCGACGAAGGCAGCCTCGCCCGACGCTTCGGCGTCTCGCGCACGCCGGTGCGCGAAGCGCTGCGCGAATTGGCCGCCACCGGCCTAGTGCGCATGCAGGCGCATCGCGGCGCCGTCGCCGCCACCATCGGCGAAGAGAGACTGCAGGAATTGTTCGAGGCGCTCGCCGAAATGGAAGGGGTGTGCGCCCGACTATCGGCCGCCAACATGACATCGACCGATCGCCGCGCGCTCGAGGCGCTGCACGCCCGCTGCGGCGAGCTGGTGCGGTCGGGCAACGCCGAACTCTACCATGCCGCCAATGCCGAATTCCACGTTGCGATCCGCAGCGGCTGCCGCAACGCCGTGCTGCAGGAAATGACCGCAGATCTGCGCCGGCGCTTCGCGCCGCTGAGCCTCGCCCAGTTCCGCGGCCCCGGCCGCCTCGCCCAATCCTATGCCGAGCATCACGTGATCGTCGCCGCGATCCTGCGCGGCGACGGCGAGCGCGCCTATCAGGCGACGCGCTCGCACCTGCTGAGCGTGCGCCGCTCCTTCATCAGCTACGCCGAGGCGGCAAAAGGAGCGACGACGGCGGCGGAATAGTCGGCGCAACGCGAAGCGTTGTCGCCGGCGGGCGTCAGCGGTTGCGCCAGCAACCGCGAGAGCCCTAGGCGACCTCGCGCAGCGAGGTCGTCCGCGCCGGCGTCAGCGGTTGCGACAGCAACCGCGAGAGCCCGCACCGCGCCGGCAATTCTCGACGCTAACGCCGCCCGGTCGCGCCGAGCGGCAGACCGAGCCGGCGCTGGAAGGCGGCGCCGAGCGCGCATAGCGCGGCTTCGGCGAAAGCCGGCGCGATGCAGCTGACACCGAAGGGCAACCCGTCACGCCGGAAACCCGCGGGGAGCGCGATCGCCGAAAGGTCGAGCAAATTGACGAAGTTGGTATAAAGACCGAGCTTGGCATTGAGCTGGACCGGATCCGCCTCGACCTCGGCGATGCGATAGATCGTGCCAGTGGTCGGGAGCAGCAGAACATCGGCTTCGCTCCAGAGCCGCTCCGTCGTGCGGCGCAGCTCCGCGAGGCGATAGCTTGCCTTGAAAGCGTCGACCGCGCTGTAGCGCGCGCCCCCAACGATGATGTCCCTGACCACCGGCAACAGCGCGCTCGGCGCGCGCTCAAGCAGCTCCCCGACCGCGGCGAGACGCTCCGCCACCCAGGGCCCGTCATAGAGCAGCGCGGCGGCGGCGCGGAACGGCGTCAGATCGGCTTCAACGGCGATCCCGCCCAGCGCCTTGAGCGTCTCGGTCGCGTGGGCGAAGAGCCCGGGCACCTCCGCGTCGCCGAGGAAATCGAGATCGGCGGCCCGCGGCAGGGCGAAGCGAAACGGCGTGGGCAAGGTTACCGGCGGCGGCGCTTGCCGCGCAAAGGGATCGAGCGCGTCGTAAATGCCGCAGTGCGCCAGGATTTCAGCCGCATCGACAGAGCTCAGGGCGAAGATGGAGACACAATCGAGCGTGCGGCAGGCGGGCACCACGCCGCGCGTGCTGACCAGCCCGCGCGTCGGCTTCAGCCCGACAATGTTGTTGAACGCTGCCGGCACACGGCCGGAGCCTGCCGTGTCGGTGCCGAGCGCGAAGCTGACGAGGCCGCTGGCAACCGCAACGGCCGAGCCGGAGCTCGACCCGCCGGGAATATAACGGGCGTCGAAAGGATTGCGCGGCACGCCATAGGGCGAGCGCGTGCCGACGAGGCCGGTGGCAAACTGATCGAGATTGGTCTTGCCGACCAGCAAGGCGCCGGCCTCGAGCAGTCGAGCGACCGCCGGGGCCGTCTCCCGCGCCCGATAAGCAAAGCCGGGACACCCGGCGGTCGTGGTCATACCTTCGACATCGATGTTGTCTTTGACGGCGAAGGGTATGCCGAAGAGCGGCAGACCGGCGCGGGCTTCGCCCTCGCGCGCGACCAGCGCATCCAGCGCCGCGGCGCGGGCGCGGAGCGTTTCGGCGGGGACGCGCTCGATCCAGACCTTGTCGTCGCCGGCCTCGGCGATGCGGTCGAGGACCTCCTCGGCCACATCCGCAGCGGCGAGCTTGCCGACGCGAAGCCGCTCCCTCAAGCTCGCGAGATCAAGGCTTTCCCTAGACGCGGCCACCCTTCCCTCCTTCCTTGCGGCATGGGCAGGCACGGAACCCTGCAGGGCCTGTGCCACCGGCGAGGCCGGCGGCGACCTGATCCGCTTTCCGACTGCTCATGCTGGATTGCATACAATGGCTCCAAACTTGCCTATTTTTTGAGCGAGCGCGAGAGGCAATCGCCGCCGCTTCTGCTCCCGAGAAGCTGGTCTAACGCAGTCTCGCCTTGATTCCCGCCATCGGTTGGGCTGCCCCAAGGGCCCACCGCCTCTGGCACGGGCTTTGCGAAAGCCGAAAGCGCGCCAGCCACAAACCATCGAAGAACAGGAGGGAGCCCTCGATGAGTCTCTTCCGTCACTCGCGCCGCCGTTTCCTGCAAGGAGCCGCCGGCACCGCCGCGGCGCTCTCCGGCTTGCTGCCGGGCAGGCCGGCTTTCGCTGACGAAGTCGTGGTCGGCTTCATCTATGTCGGCTCGCGCGACGATTACGGCTACAACCAGGCCCACGCGCAAGGTGCCGCGGCGGTCAAAGCCATGGCCGGCGTCAAGGTGGACGAAGAGGAGAATGTCCCCGAGACCGAAGCCGTCGAAAAGTCCATGGAGTCGATGATCAATCTCGACGGCGCGACGCTGCTCTTCCCGACCTCGTTCGGCTATTACAACCCGCACGTCCTGAAGATGGCGGAGAAATACCCCAAGGTCCGTTTCGAGCATTGCGGCGGCCTCTGGACGCCGAAGGACCCGACGAATGCCGCCAGCTATTTCGGCTATATCGACGAATGCCAATACCTCTCGGGCATCGTTGCGGGTCATACTAGCAAGACCGGCAAGCTCGGCTTCGTTGCGGCCAAGCCGATTCCGCAAGTGCTGCGCAACATCAATGCCTTCACGCTCGGCGCGCGCAGCGCCAATCCGCAGGCGCAGACACAGGTGATCTTCACCGGCGACTGGTCGATGCCGGTCAAAGAGGCAGAAGCCACCAACAGCCTCGTTGACCAGGGCGTCGATGTCGTCACCTGCCATGTCGACGGTCCGAAAACCGTGGTCGAGACCGCGGCGCGACGCGGTATCTGGGTGACGGGCTATCACTGCAACCAATCGGTCCTCGCGCCCAAGGCCTATCTCACCGGCGCCGAATGGAATTGGGAACAGCTCTATCCCAAATTCGTCAAGATGTTCATGGCGGGCGAGCCGATCCCCAATTTCTACCGCGGCGGATTGAAGGAGGGCCTGGTCAAGCCCTCGCCCTATGGGCCCGCGGTGGGCGAAGCGGCGCGCAAGCAAGCCGATGACGCCAAGGCCAAGCTGACGGCCGGCGGCTTCGCCATCTTCAAGGGCCCGCTGGTCGATAATCGCGGCAAGACGGTGATCGCCGCCGGCACGCAACAGGGTCAAACCGATCCGACACTCGAGAAAATGGACTATCTCGTCGAAGGCGTCATCGGCTCGACTTCCTGAGCGCGGCTGGGCGCGGCCATGGCCATCGCGATCGGTGCCAAGCTCGCACGGCGCGACGCCCGGGGCGACCAGCTGCGTCGGGCGGCGGAAAGCATCGTCATTCCGCTGCTGGCGCTGCTTGCGGCGATGATTTTGTTCGGGATTTTCGTCGGGGTTCAGCGCGTCAACCCGCTCACGCTTTACGCACTCATGTATCGCGGCGCTTTCGGCACCTGGTTCTCCTGGCAGAACACGTTGACGCGCGCCGCACCGCTCATCCTGACGGCGCTCTGCACGGCGCTGCCGGCACAGCTCGGCATGGTCATCATCGGCGGCGAGGGCGCTTTCGTCATGGGTGGACTTGCCGCCACGGCGGCGGCGCTGGCGCTTCCCGACGCCGCACCTCTTGTGGTCCAGCTCGCCATGGCCGGCGCCGGCCTCGCCGCCGGCGGCCTCTGGATCGCCTTCGTCGGCGCGCTCCGCCACTACCGCGGCGTCAACGAAACCATCTCGAGCCTGCTGCTCGTCTATATCGCGATCGCGCTGTTGAACCAGCTCGTCGAGGGGCCAATGCGCGATCCCGCCAGCCTGAACAAGCCCTCGACCCACGCGATCGGGACCGCCAACATGATCGGCTCCATCCCCGGCAGCGAGATCCATTGGGGCCTCGCTTTCGGCGTGATCGCGGCGCTTCTCGCCTATGTCCTCGTCTATCGCACGAGCTTCGGCTTTGCCGCGCGCATTGTCGGCGGCAATCTGCGCGCTGCTCAAGCGGTGGGGCTCGCCGTCGGCAGGCTGGTTCTGTCGCTGTGCTTTCTCGGCGGCGCCGCGGCGGGTCTTGCCGGGATGATCGAGATCGCCGCCGTGCAGGGCCGCGCCAACGCCAATCTCGCGGCGGGCTACGGCACGACCGGCATTCTCGTCGCCTTCCTCGCGCGCCACAATCCGCTCGCGATCATCCCGGTCGCCATCCTGCTCGGCGGGATCGGGGCGAGCGGCGGGCTCATTCAGCGCCGTCTCGGCCTTCCCGACGCCTCGGTGCTCGTGCTCGAGGGCATAATCTTTCTGATGGTGCTGGCGAGCGACACGCTTTATGGCCGCTTCGCGCTGTTCACGCCGAGGGAACGCTGACATGGCAGCGCCAGCAAGTGCCATGGCAGCCTTGGGATGGTGGGGCCTGCCGCTCGCCGTCATCGCCGGCGCGGTCCGCGTCAGCACGCCGTTCCTCTTCGTCAGCCTCGGCGAATGCCTGACCGAGCGCAGTGGCCGCATCAATCTCGGCCTCGAAGGGACGCTGGTCATGGGCGCGATGAGCGGCTATGGCGTCTCCTATCTCACCGGCTCGCCTTGGCTCGGCGTGCTCGCCGCCGGGATCGTGGGCTCGCTGTTCGGCGCCCTGCATGCCGCCTTTTGCAGCCTGCCCAGGGTCAACGACATCGCCATCGGCATCGCGCTCATGCTGTTCGGCGTCGGGCTTGCCTTCTATATCGGCAAGCCGCTGATCGAACCGCAGGCGCCGATCCTGCCGTCGATCGAGCTCGCCTGGTGGAGCAGGGTCCCGCAGCTGCGCGAGGCCCTGCGCATCAACGTGCTGTTCCTCATCGGCATCGTGCTCGCGCCGTTCCTGCTCTGGGCGCTGAAGCACACGCGCTGGGGCCTGATTTTACGCACCGCCGGAGAAAGCGCCGATGCCGCGCTGGCGCTGGGCTACTCGGTCAATCTCATCCGCCTGGCGGCGACCATGGCGGGCGGCGTCCTTGCTGGCATCGGCGGCTCTTTCCTGTCGCTCTATTACCCCGGCAATTGGAACGAGCGGTTGTCGAGCGGCCAGGGCATCACCGCCGTGGCGCTGGTCATCTTCGCGCGCTGGGATCCGATGCTGTGCTTCTGGGCATCGATCCTGTTCGGCGGCGCCGGCGCGCTGGGACCGGCGCTGCAGTCGCTCGGCTTCAGCGAAGGCTACTATCTCTTCAACGCGGCGCCCTATATCCTGACACTGCTGATCATGATCATCACCTGCTCGCGGCGGCGCACTCTCATCGGTGCGCCGGCCGAGCTGTCGATCACACGGTAGGAGGCATCAATGGCCGAGCGCTACACCCCGGCTGATCCCTATCCCTGGCCCTATGACGGCAGCCTCGCGCCCGACAAGACAGCGCTCATCGTCATCGACATGCAGACCGACTTCTGCGGCATCGGCGGCTATGTCGACAAGATGGGCTATGATCTGTCGCTGACCCGCGCACCGATCGAGCCGATCAAGCGC
>JASHUO010000883.1 GCA_030039975.1 Alphaproteobacteria bacterium | reverse complement strand
CAGCGCCGCGGCTCATGCCCCGAAATACTTTGTTACAATAATCGTCTGCAACGCGGGCGCGAGCATGTTACGTCTCTCACATGGAGCGCACGCCGCATTGTCTCATCGTCGAAGATGATCGCGAGATCGGCGGGTTGTTGTCGCGCTTTCTCGCGAAGCACGGCTTTCGCGTCTCCATGGTGCCGGACGGCAAGGCGATGCGGCGCGTACTCTCCGAGAGCGGCATCGACATCGTCGTGCTCGATGTCATGCTTCCGGGCGAAGGCGGCCTCGAGCTGTGCCGGCGGTTGCGCCTCGAGTCGAACATTCCGGTCATCCTGCTGACGGCACTCGGCGAAGAGACGGACCGCATCATCGGCCTCGAAATGGGTGCCGACGATTATGTTGCAAAGCCCTTCAACCAGCGCGAGCTGCTGGCGCGGATGCGGGCGGTGATGCGGCGGGCGTCGAGCCTGCCCTACGACGCGCGCGCCGTCCCGTTGCGGGTCATGACTTTCGCAGGCTGGCGCGTCGATCTCGCCAAGCGCCAGCTTCAGGCACCGGACGACACCCTGGTCGTGCTCACCTCCGGCGAGTTCGATCTGCTGGTGGCGCTGTGCCAGCACCCTCAGCGCGTGCTGAGCCGCGAGCAGCTGCTCGATTTGACAGTCGGCCGGGCGGCCGATGCGGGGGATCGCAGCGTCGATATCCGCATCAGCCGGCTGCGTCGCAAGATCGAACCCGACCCCAAAAATCCCAAAATCATCACCACGGTGCGCTCGGGCGGATATTTCTTTGCGGCGGAGGTCGCCCTGACGTGAGGTGGCGTGTCGTGTTTTGGCCGAGGCGGATCGCGGCGCAAATCGCTGCCTGCGTGATCCTGGCGCTCTTCGTCTCTCAGCTTCTCACGGCATCGCTTGCCGTCGTGTTGGCGCCGCGCCACGCGCCGCCGCCCTCTCCTTTGGATATCGTCGATCGCGTCGCACTGATCATCCGCTTGCTCGACGCCCTACCGGCATCGGAGCGGTCCCGCGTCGCCGCCGCGCTTCCACAAGGAGACATCCGCGTTCGCCTGGGCGACGCGACAGGCGTTGCGTCGGCCTCCGAAACCCTGGAGGCGTCGCCGTTTCGTCGCGATCTCGAGGCGCGGCTCGGCAACCGCGTTCCTGTGCAAGTGGCGGCAAACGAGGCACCGGATCAGGCGCACGGAATATTGGTTCGCGCGCGGCTTGGCGACGGCACGGTGGCGCGCCTCAGTATCGACATGCCAAGGCCTCCCTTCATCATTGCTTTCGGAATTGGCCGGTTCCTGTTCTATGTCCCCTTTCTGAGCGTCGCGCTCATCTTTCTCACGCTGTGGGCGACCCGCCGCGTGACGGCTCCCTTGCGCGCCTTTTCGGAAGCCGCCGAACGACTTGGGAATGAGCGCGCCGCGCCGCCCTTGCCCGAGCAAGGTCCCGTCGAGCTGCAACGCGCCGCACGTAGCTTCAATAAAATGCAGGAGCAGGTGCAGCGCTTCATCGAGGACCGGACGCGAACCCTCGCCGCCATCAGCCACGATTTGCGCACGCCGATCACGCGGCTGCGCCTCCGGGTGGAGGCCGTGGTCGATGCCAAGGAGGAGCAGTGGAAAATGCTGCACGACCTCGATCAGATGGATGCGATGGTCTCCTCGGCGCTGTCTTTTCTGCGCGATGGTGCAGGCGACGAGCCGATCGTCGCCGTCGATCTGGCCTCGCTGCTCCAATCCGCCTGCGATGAGTTCAGCGATACGGGATATGAGGTGCGCTACGTCGGCGCGGCGAATCTCCCGGCGCGTTGCCGTCCGGGGCTGGTGGCACGCGCCGTCACGAACCTGCTCGAGAATGCGATCAAATACGCCGCCACGACCACCGTCGATCTCGCCTGCGACGACAGCGGGAACGCGGTGATCACCATCGCTGACGACGGCCCCGGCATCCCCGATGCCGAAAAGGACAAGGTTTTCGATCCTTTTTATCGGCTAGACCGGGCGCGCTGTGCGGCTCCCGGCGGCTTCGGCCTCGGCCTCTCGATCGCCCGGACGATCGTCGAGCTTCACGGCGGGCAAATCGATTTGGCGAACGGCGTTCCAAGCGGACTGCGGGTCGTGGTGAGATTGCCGATATCCGGCAGCAGGCAAGACCAGGCGTGACGTCGCCGCCGTTCTCTATATCGGTTGCTTGTCTCTTCCGGGCTTGCTCACAAGATGCGTCTGCGCCTCCTTCTTCAGGCTGCCGGGCAGGGGAACGCTCTTGCCCGACGCGACGCTGGCCAAGACCGCGGTGCAGTCGCTGGTCGCGACCATCCGCGCCGTCACGCTGTTGAACATCTGATGGATGAAGCGGATATACTTGCCGCCGACCGCAAAGAAGCCGCTCTTGATGGTCAGCAGCTCGCCGCCGCGCAGCTCCGCCAGGAACTGATAGTTCTCCCGGACGATGGCGACGCGGAGCTTTTGCTTCTTGATGCGGTCGGGCGTCAGGCCGACGGATTGCAGCAGAAACCAGGTCGCCTGGTCGAAGCGCGAGACATACATCTGCGAGTTCATATACGCCTCGGCATCGTATTCCGAGGCGAGAACCGCGCCTTTGAAGGTCTCGACCCACCGCGCCGTTGCCGGCTTTTGCTTTCTGGCCACGACCCGCTCCCGCCGAGTAGAGCCGCGACATGAGCTTACCACCGCAACTGCCTATGGCGAACGACCTCGTGAGCCATGCCGCCGGTCCGGCCGGCGTCTACGCGCAGGGAATTCCGCCGCGCGCAAGCGCGAAGGCCGACTCAGCTCTCCTTTCGGCCCACGAGGCGCAAATCGTAGAGCTGAAGACCGGCTCTCTCGGACGCGTTCCCGTGGT
>JASHUO010000882.1 GCA_030039975.1 Alphaproteobacteria bacterium | reverse complement strand
GCAGACGGCGGGCGCGATGCTGGTTGCTCAGAATATCGCTCAGCGCGCCAGTCGCTGCTGAGCTGTGGCGTTAGGCCTGCGGGAGGACCGCCAGAATGAAGCGCACGTGGACGATCATTGGGGTTGGCGATGTGGCTCGCAGCTTCCAATGGTACCAGTCGCTCTTTGGCCAGCCCGAGACGGCTTCCGCGCATGATGACTTCGGGCAAATCTGCGACTCGGATGGAACGGTCTTGCTCTGCCTCCACGCGTGGGGTGCCCACGAGCATCCGTCGCTGACAAGCCCGCATTATGCCAAGCCCGGCAACGGCCTTCTCTTGTTTTTCCGGGTCGATGATTTTGCCGTAGCTTTGTCAAGGGCGCGCGCTCTCGTCAGTCGGCTGGAAGAGGAGCCGCATCTCAATCCCAGTACTGGCACCGCGGAGTTTTCGCTTCGAGATCTTGACGGGTACTACGTCACCATCAGTGCGCTGAATGTGGCCTAGAACCGAGCCCGCCGCGTCGAGCGGCACGTCAAGCAACCAGGAAGCGCTCCGTGAAATACCGCAAGCTCGGCACCAGCGATCTCACCGTTTCCGAGATTTCTCTCGGCTCCTGGCTGACCTATGGCGTCGGCGTCGATCGCGATCGCGCCGCTGCCTGTGTCAACCGCGCCTTCGATCTTGGGATCAACTTCATCGATACCGCGAACGTCTATGGACGCGGCGCCGCGGAAAGCTTCCTGGGCGAAGCGCTGGCCGGGCGGCAACGTCAATCCTACGTCCTCGCGACCAAGGTGTTCTTTCCCATGAGTGCCACCGATCAGGGGCTATCGCGGACGCAGGTCTTCAAGCAGATCGATGCGTCGCTGAAGCGGCTTCGGGTCGATCACGTCGATCTCTATCAGTGCCATCGCTACGACGCTGCCACGCCGATCGAGGAGACCATGCAAGCCCTGACCGAGGTGGTTCGCCAGGGCAAGGCCCGCTACATCGGATTCAGCGAATGGTCTCCGGCCCAGATCGAAAGCGCCTTCGCCGTGGTGGGGGCCGAAAGGTTCGTCTCAAGCCAGCCGCAATATTCGCTGCTGTGGCGGAAACCGGAAAGCGAGGTCATCCCGCTGTGCGCGGCGAAGGGAATCTCGCAGGTCGTCTGGTCGCCGCTGGCGCAAGGCGTGCTCTCCGGCAAGTACCTGCCCGGCGCAAAGGCGCCGCCCGATAGCCGTGCCGGGAGCGCCAGCATGGGGCAGTTCATCCAGTCCTGGCTCTCGCCCGGGGTGCTCGAGGCGGTACAGCGGCTCAAAACGCTGGCCCGGGAAGCTGGCTGCACTCTCTCGCAATTCGCTCTCGCCTGGGTCCTGCGCGAGCCGAACGTGGCCTCCGCCATCGTCGGCGCGAGCCGGCCAGAGCAGGTTGCGGAGAATGCCGGGGCCTCGGGGCTGGTCGTCGATCCCGGGATTTTCCGCAGAGCCGAGGCGATCGTTGCCGGCGCCGAGCGCGGCCGATAGACGCGGATCACATGCGCGTGAGGTTTGCTCTGCCCGTAACCAAAGAGCGCGTGCCGCCGTACTGTCTTGCAGTAGATATGGTCGAACGTGCCGGAGAGGAGGCCAGCCTATCATGATGAAGCGGCATCTGTTGCTGTTGATGGGAGCGATCGGCCTGGTGGTGGCATCGGGAACAGCCTGGTGGACCCCTGCCACGCATGCCGAAGCGGCGCATACGATACCGGCGCCCGCGCTCGACGAGCCGGCGGGATCGGCAACCTCGGAGGTTGCCGTGCTGGCCGGCGGCTGCTTCTGGGGTGTGCAAGGCGTGTTCCAGCATGTCGAGGGCGTCGTCAACGCTGTCTCCGGCTATGCCGGCGGCGACAAGGAGACGGCGCATTACGAGACGGTGAGCACTGGCACGACGGGCCACGCGGAGTCTGTGCAAATCACCTTCGACCCCCGTAAGATCACCTACGGCCGCATCCTGCAGATCTATTTCTCCGTCGCCCATGACCCGACGGAGCTCAACCGCCAGGGTCCGGATGTCGGCACGCAGTATCGCTCCGCCATCTTTCCGACGAACGCGGCGCAGGCGGCGACGGCAAAGGCCTATATCGCGCAGCTCGATCGGTCGCACGCTTTCGCTTCGTCGATCGTCACCCGGATCGAGCCCGGTCGGGCGTTCTACCCGGCCGAGGCGTATCACCAGGACTTCCTGACGCTGCATCCCACCTATCCCTATATCGTTGTCAACGACCTCCCGAAAATTGAGAACCTGAAGCGCCTCTTTCCTACGCTCTATCGCGCGGAGCCGGTGCTGGTGGCGACCGTCGGCGTGCCGGGCTGACTGCCATGGTCGGCGTCGCGATGGTCGAGTAAGTGGACGGCGAACCGATTGTCGCCTGCATTCGCTACCGGCGACGATCAAGGCTCAGCTGTGCCGCGCTCGACGGCGGCTGGCTCGTCCGGTGACGGCTAACGGCGCGGCGGCACTCGCTCGAAGGTGGGTAGGCCGTCGGGGATGTGGTGGTACGGCTGCTTGTCGATGGCATAGATCGCCATGTCCGGCTTGCCGAACAGGCTGGGGTCATCAAGCGTTCCGACCTTCACGACCACGACGGACGGACGCGGCCGCGTCACCATGTGCGTGCCGCAGTCGGGACAGAATTCCCGCGTCACCGGCCGTTCGAGGTCGCTGCGGGTGAATTGCTTGGGCGTACCCTCGGTATAGCGGAAGCCGTCCGCCGGCATGAGGACGAACAGGTTGGGCGCACCGCCGGTGATGTATTGGCATTCGCGGCAGTGGCATTGCCCCCTTATGATGGGCTCGCCCTCGGCAACGTAGCGCACTTGCCCGCAATAGCATCTGCCTTCGAGTTTCATGGCGCTCTCCCGATCTCCTCACACCGTCCAGCCGATCCGGTCACACGCCGCGCGCCCCATCACGCCCGTCGGCCCGAACGCGTCGTCGACCGTCGCGTAGATTATCGTGGAGG
>JASHUO010000881.1 GCA_030039975.1 Alphaproteobacteria bacterium | reverse complement strand
GTGTTCCTGCTGCCGGCAAGCGACTACACCGTCATCGACACCTGGTATGTCAGCGGCCTCGCCGGCACCGGCAGCAAGGATGTGGCAGCGAACGACGTCTTCGTGCCGGACTATCGCACGCTCAGCGTCGAAGCCGGGAAAGGCGGCAAGCATCCCGGCAGCGCGGTCAACCCCGGCACGCTCTTCCGCCTCCCTTGGTTCGCGCTCTTCGGCTTCGTCATCGCCAGCGTCTCGCTCGGCATCGCCAGGGGCGCGATCGAGCAATATGTCGCCGCGACGCGGACCAAGCTCGGGACCTATTCCGGGCGGAGCCTCGCCGATTTCTCGACGATGCAAGTGCATGTCGCCGAGGCCGGGGCGCTGATCGACGCCGCCGAAGCGTTGATGCTGCGCGATTGCGAGGAGGCGGCGCAGTTTGCCGAAGCCGACCAGATCCCGCCGATGGAGGACAAGGTGCGCTGGCGGCGCGACGGCGCCTATGCCGCGCGCATGTGCACCCAGGCGGTCGACATCATCTTCACCGCGGCCGGCGGCGGCGCCATCTACGAGAACAACCCGCTGCAGCGCGCCTTCCGCGACATCCATGCGGCCAATGGCCATTTCGGCGTGAACTGGGATGCGAACGGCATCAATTACGGCCGCGTCGCGCTGGGCTTGCCGCCGGATACGGCCAATCTCTAGGCGGGAGCCATGTCGCACTCCAAAGACCCCGCCATGCCCGACCCCGCTCCGGCCGAGCCGGCGCCGATGGCGTTCGATGTGCGCGACTTCCGCAACGCGCTCGGGAGCTTCGCCACCGGGGTCACCATCGTCACGGCGCGCGGCCGCGACGGCGAACCGGTCGGCCTCACCGTCAATTCCTTTTCCTCGGTCTCGCTCGACCCGCCGCTCGTGCTGTGGAGCCAGTCGCTCTACGCGCAAAGCCTGCCCGCGTTCCAGGAAGCGACGCATTTCGTCGTCAATGTGCTCGCCGCCGACCAAGTCGAGCTGTCGAAGCGCTTTGCCGGGACGCATGACAACCGCTTCCTCAATGTCGAGCACATCGTCCCAGACCATGGCGCGCCGGTGATCGCCGGCTGCGCCGCGCATTTCGAGTGCCGCAACGAGGCGCGCTATTACGGCGGCGACCACGTCATCTTCCTCGGCCGCGTCGAGCGCTATGCGCATACGCCCAAGCCAACCCTGATGTTCTGCCATGGCCGCTACATGCGCGGGCGCCCGTTGGAGGCGATCGCCGATGAGTGAGCGCGCCCGGACACATAGAACGGGCGGCGGCAGGCGCACCGTTGTCGCAAAACGCCAAATCCGCCTGCGGTTTCGGCGAGGGCGCACTGGCAATGCGGCGCGTCTTCGGCCAGACTGACGCGCGCTAACGAGCAGCCCGGTCAAGCAAGAACCGGGAGCGATTGTGGGAGGGAAGCATCATGAAGCGTGTTCTTTGCGCGTGGTTTGGAGCGGTTCTCTTGCTCGCCGGGATGGCGCCGCTTACGGCCGGCGCGGTCGAGCCGATCAAGATCGGCTTCGGCATGGCGCTCACCGGCGGCCTGGCCGGCAATGGCAAGGCGGCGCTCGTCGCCATTCAGATCTGGCGCGACGAGATCAACGCCAAAGGCGGCCTTCTCGGCCGCCCGGTGCAGCTCATCTATTACGACGATCAGACGAATCCGGCGCTGGTGCCTGGCATCTACACGAAGCTGCTCGATGTCGACAAGGTCGATCTCGTCATCTCGGGCTACGGCACCAATCTCCAGGCGCCGGCGATGCCGATCATCATGCAGCACGGCATGACCTTCATCGGGCTGTTCGGGCTCGACGTCAATCACCAGTTCCACTACGACCGCTTCTTCCAGATCCAGCCCAATGGCGAGGATCCCTCGATCTCGTCGATCGAAGGCTTCTTCCAGGCGGCGATGACGGCAAAGCCGACGCCCAAGACGGTGGCGATGGTCGGCGCCGATGCCGAATATCCCAAGGTGGCGCTGGAGGGCGCGCGCAAGATCGTCAAGCAGCTCGGCCTCAAGATCGTCTATGACCGCTCCTATCCGCCGACCACGGTGGATTACACGCCGATCATCCGCTCGATCCAGGCGACCAATCCCGACATCGTCTATGTCGCCTCCTACCCGCCGGACAGCGCCGGCATGGTGCATGCGGCGCACGAGGTCGGGCTCAAGGCGACGGTGTTCGGCGGCGGCATGATCGGCCTGCAATTCGCCTCCCTGAAACAGCAGCTCGGCGAGATGCTGAACGGCATCATCTGCTACGACATGTATGTGCCCTCGACGACGATGAACTTCCCGGGCATCAACGAATTCCTTGCCAAATACCAGCCGGTGGCCAAGGAAGAAGGCGCCGATCAGCTCGGCTTCTACCTGCCGCCCTTCGCCTATGCCGCGATGCAGATCCTGACCCAGGCGGTGGAGACGACCAAAGGCCTCGACCAGGGCAAAATCGCGGAATACATCCATGCCACGGAGTTCGACACGGTGGTCGGCCACGTCAAATTCGCCGCCAATGGCGAATGGGCGAAGCCGCGCGTCATCTTCGTGCAGTATCGCGGCATCAAGGGCAACGATCTCGAGCAGTTCAAGAAGCCGGGCACCGCGGTTATCGTCGCGCCCGCGGAGTACAAGACCGGCGATGTCGAAGCCCCTTATTCGGCCATTGCGCATTGATGCAGGTCGTAGGGAATCAGAAATGCGCCCGACCCCTCACCCCAACCCTCTCCCGCAAGCGGGAGAGGGAGGGGCACATGGCGAAGCCATGGGAGGGTGAGGGGCGCGAGCCCCGCATTCGCCACTAGCGGCATCACAACCGGCAGCCCCTCATGGAAGTATCCCTCGATCTGTTGCTGAGCGCGGTGGTGGCCGGGATCCTGCTCGGCGGCTTCTATGCCGCCGTCTCGATCGGCATCTCCATCTCGTTCGGCATGCTCGATATCGTCAACATCGCGCATCCCGCCTTCATCATCCTCGGCGCCTATGCCGCCTATATCGTCAACAGCACCTTCGGGCTCGACCCGATCCTGACGGCGATCATCATGTTGCCGGTGTTCTACCTGCTCGGCGCCGGCGTCTATCAGGTCTACTACGCCGTCTTCGAGCGGCGCGGGGACGAGGCGCTGCGCGGCCTCGCCTTTTTCTTCGGCCTGCTTTTCATCATCGAGGTCGGGCTCGTCCTGGTTTTCGGCGTCGATTACCGCTTCGTCGAGGCGCCCTATATCGGCCCGACCTTCCGCTTCGGCATGGTCGATCTGCCGCTGCGCATGCTGGTGCCGTTTGTCGTGTCGATGGTGCTGGTGGTGCTGCTGCAGCTCTATCTCTCGCGCACCTTCATCGGGCGCGCCATCATGGCGGTATCGCAGGACCGCCTCGCGCTGCAGCTCATGTCGGCCAATCCCGGCAAGATCAAGCGCATCGCCTTCGGCATCTCGATCGCCACCGCTTCGCTCGCCGGCGCCTTCTTGATCATCATCCAACCGGTCGAGCCCTCGGTCGGGCGCGACTATATCGGCCGCGTCTTTGCCATCACCGTGCTGGGCGGGCTCGGCAGCTTTCCCGGCATGGTGGCCGCGGCGCTGCTGCTCGGCATCGTCGAGAGCATCACCGCGACCTTCTATGGTCCTTCGTGGTCGCCGGCGGTGGCGTTCGGCATCCTGCTGCTCACCCTTGCCTTCCGCCCCTCCGGCATCATGGGGCGCTAGATGGCGGCAAAGCGTTTCTGGCTGATCGCGATCCTGGTCGGCGCCGTGTTCTTCGGCCTCTCGCTGTTGGTGCCGAACCAGTATTACTTCCAGGCCGGCTATGTCGTGCTGCAATACATCGTGCTGGCGACCGCCTGGAACATCCTCGGCGGCTATACCGGCTATGTGAATTTCGGCGTCGCCGCGTTCTTCGCCCTGGGCGCCTATAGCAGCGTCGCGCTCTACAAGCTTGCGCCGCTGCCGCTTCCGGTGCTGATCCTGATCGCCGGCATCGTCTCCGGCGTGGTCGGGCTCGGCATGGGGTATCTGACCTTGCGGCTGCGCGGCGCGTTCTTCTCGATCGCGACCTTGGCGATGGCCGTGGTGATGCAGACGCTGATCACCAATTGGGACTATGTCGGCGGCTCGCGCGGCGCCTATATCCTGCGGCCGGCGCAGGTGCCGATCCTCGGCAACTACATCGTCTATCTCTTTCTCATCATGCTGATCCTGGCGGTGATCACCATCGGCATCGCGCGCTCGATCGAGCGCTCGCGGCTCGGCTTCGGCTTCGCCGCGATCCGCGACGACGAGCAGGCTGCCGAAGCGGCCGGGGTGCCAACGCTGCGGCTGAAGCTGGTGGCGACGACCCTCTCGGGCGCGCTGATGGGCATGGCCGGCGCGCCCCTCCCCTATTACGTGACCTATCTCGACCCAGCCTCGGGATTCAGCCTCTCCTATGCCGTCAACAGCATCGCCATGCCGCTGATCGGCGGCATGACCAACTGGATCGGGCCGCTGATCGGCGCGCTGTTCCTCGGCACCATTCAGCAGCTCGCCACCGTCACCATCTCTTCGGCGTTGAACCTGCTGATCGTCGGATTGCTGCTGGTAGGCTTCGTCGTGATTGCGCCCAACGGCATCGTCGGCCTTTTCGAGCGCGTCGTCGAGCGCGCGCGGGGGCGGAGATGAGCATGGCGGCGCTGCTCGAGGTGACCGATCTCGGCAAGCATTTCGGCGGCTTCACCGCGCTC
>JASHUO010000880.1 GCA_030039975.1 Alphaproteobacteria bacterium | reverse complement strand
CATCAGCCGCCACTGCGGCGCGCTCGACGAAGCAAAGCTGCGCTTCGCGCCGCTGCTGCGCGAACCCTATACGGTCGCGGGCAAGCGCCAATACGTTATTCGGGAATAGACGCGCCCGCGCCCTACCCGGCTTTCGCGCTTTCGGCCCAGCGCTTCATCAGCGTGTTGGAGGGCAAGGTCTCGTCGAGCACCTTCTTTGCGGTCTCGGCGCCGGCGGCGGGAATGAGCTTGGGATCGAGCAGGCCGATCTGCACCAGCACCGAAGCCTGATCCCAATAGATGTGCTCGTGATAGAGCTTGCCGCCGCGGAAATTGACGACCGCGATCAGCGGCACTTCGACATATTTGCCGGTCGGCTTGACGCCGGGCAGCATCCAGTCGATCTCGCGGTCATGGGTGAAGCAGAAGATCATCTCGTCGACGACGCGGTCGGCGCCGACCGTGCGCGAGATCGGGATGAGGCGCGTATCGGCCGGATTCGAGTTGACGAAGTGGTTCTTGTAGAAGCGACTCAAATCCCTGGCGCCGACGCCGCCGGTCATGGTCGGGACGTGATTGACATAAGGCTCGGCCACCATCGTTGACATCGTCGCATCGACGTCGCGCGTCGCGAACTCGTAATAGCAATGCTGCTCCCACAGGGCGGTCAGATTGAACACCGGCCCCAGCACCTTGCGGAAGAGGGCGATCGAGCGCGAATGCGCCATCATCGCCGCCGGCTTGTCGAAATTGCTGCCGCCCTTGCGGGAGAAGGCGTGATCGACGCCGGGATAGACATAGATCTCGATCTCGGGACGGCCCTCGAACGCCGACTTGATCGCGTTCACCACCGCGGGCGGCGTCCAGCGATCCTTCTCGCCCATGTGCAGCACCATCGGGCATTTGACCTTCGCCGCCTCGCCCAACACCTGCTCGATGCCGACGCCGTAATAGGAGACCGCGCAATCGACGCCGAGGCGCGCCGCGCTCAGATAGGCGAGGAGCCCACCGAGGCAGAAACCGATGGCGCCGACCTTGCCCTTCATGTCCGGCTGCGCGCGCAGCGCCGCGATGGTGGCGCCAATATCCTCGACCGCGCGGTCGACATCGAATTTCTCGCGATAGGCGAAGGCCTGCTTGCGGTCCTCCTCGGTGAAGCCGAGCTCGATGCCGGGCTTGATGCGCCAGAACAAATCCGGCGCCAGCACGACATAACCTTCCTCGGCATAGTGATCGGCGACGCTGCGGATATAGGCGTTGATGCCGAAGATCTCCTGCAGCAGCACGATGCCGGGGCCGCTGCCCTTGTCGGGGGTTGCGAGATAAGCCTTGAAGCTGCCGCCGTCTTTCGCCTTCACCTCGATCCAACGACCCGCCATCGTCGCCTCCCTCAACCGATCCGCGCAAAGGCTCGTGCCGAATACCGCAAATCCACGAGCTACTCGGCCGCTTGCTGCGTCGGCACCGGGCGCGCCGCGGTCTCGACCTGCCGCGCGTAGGCGTCGCGCCAGTCCATGCCTGCCGCGCTGACGAAAAAGCCGCTGCGCGCCGTGAAGTAGATGGCGGGGTCGTCGACGAGGGGCGGCGCGGCGCCGGTGTCGCGCCAGGCACGCGCCGCCTGCAGCAGGCGCCGGCGGGTGCGGGTGATCATCCGGTCGGAGGGACCGAGATGCTCGAGCTCATGATCGACGACCGGCCCCATGCTCTCGGTCACCGCCTGATCCTGCAGGTGAATATTGCCGATACCGGTGTAGCTCTGGCCGGCGCGCTGCGCGGCGCGGTCGATCTCCCAGTCATTGTCTTCATTGGCGCGGAGCCGCCAGCGGCCATACCAGCCCGTGTCGTTCGGCAGGTAGTCGAGCGTCCGCGTCACATGCAGCGGCCCGCCTTTGCCGGTGGGCCGCGTCAGGGGCAGCGAGGGCGACGATGCCTTCCAATGCAGGTGCAGGAACATGGTGTGCTCGTCATCCATCGGGACCCAGGCGCGCGCGCCGACATGGGTCGGGAAGGCGCCGGCCGGCGTCTGCGTCCAGAAGGGGAACATGAAATTGGCGACGCGCCAGTAGGTCTCGCCCGGGTCGGCCGGCCGGAAAGCGGCATAGGTCGTACCCCAGGGTGCGTCGGCGACGTGATAGTCGGGGGCGCGGTCCATGATCGTGTAACGCAGCGGATCGGTGGGCTCGAGATCCGCGACGCCGACGCTGCCCATGTGGAGGAAGCCGAAATGCGAGGTGTCGATCTCGCCTTCGAGCGCTTGCAGCCAATTGCAGCGGCGCTGCACGAAGAGCTGCGTCATCTCCGCCTCGGGCAGCAGCGCCACCTCGATCGCCGGCAGCGGCGGCAGTTCCCGGCGCTGGCCCATATAGACCCAGACGAGGCCGTTGCGCTCGGCGGTGCGATAGGCTTTCGCCTTGACCTTCTCTTTGAAGTCGTGCTCCGCCGGCACGCTCGGCATGTCGACGCATTGGCCGGTGACATCGTATTTCCAGCCGTGATAGACGCAGCGGAGCCCGCCCTGCTCGTTGCGGCCGAGGAAGAGCGAGGCGCAGCGGTGCGGACAGCGCTGGTCCATCACCCCCACCCGCCCGGCGGTGTCGCGGAAGGCAATGAGCTTTTCGCCGAGCAGCAGGAGGCGTACCGGATCTCCGTCCGGGACGAGCTCGGAGGACAAGGCGGCCG
>JASHUO010000879.1 GCA_030039975.1 Alphaproteobacteria bacterium | reverse complement strand
CCGAGCGTCGTCACCACCATCGCCTGCGTCTCGCCGCGGGTGAAGAGGGCGGAGCCATGGGCCCGCGGCAGCACGCCCACCTCGGCGACGATCGGCCGGATGGTCTTGGTGTCGCGCCCGTCGATGCGCGGCTCGCCCTTGAGGATGGCGCCGCGCACGATCTCCTTCTCGATCTCCTTGAACGCCTTCGCCGCTAGCTGGCGCTGCGCGTCATCGGCGAAGACTTCGGCAAGCTTCGCCTTGGCGGCGTCGAGCTTGTCGCTCCGCGCCTGCTTTTGCCGCTCGGCATAAGCCGCGCCGATGTCGGCGGCGACGGCGCCGCGCGTCTTGGCTTCGATCGCCTCGGCCTCGGACGATACCGGCGGCAGATCCCAGGGCTCCTTCGCCGCCGCTTCGGCCAGCTCGATGATCGCCTGGATCACCGGCTGGAATTGCTGATGCCCGAACATCACGGCGCCGAGCATGACGTCCTCGGACAGCTCCTTCGCCTCGGATTCGACCATCAGCACGCCTTCCTGCGTGCCGGCGACAACGAGATCGAGCGCCGTGTTCGGCATCTCGTCGAGCTGCGGGTTCAGCACGTATTTGCCGTCGATAAAGCCGACGCGCGCCGCACCGATGGGACCCAGGAACGGAATCCCCGACAGCGTCAGCGCCGCCGAGGTGCCGACCATGGCGACGATGTCGGGGTCGTTCTCGAGGTCGTGCGACAGCACGGTGCAGACGACCTGCGTCTCGTTGCGGAAGCCCGGTGCGAAGAGCGGGCGGATCGGCCGGTCGATGAGGCGCGAGACCAGCGTCTCCTTCTCCGACGGCCGGCCTTCACGCTTGAAAAAGCCGCCGGGAATCTTGCCGGCGGCGAAGGTCTTCTCCTGGTAGTTGACGGTGAGCGGAAAGAAATCCTGCCCCGGCTTCGCCTGTTTCATCGCCACCGCGGTGCACAGCACCGTGGTCTCGCCATATGTCGCCATCACGGCGCCATCGGCTTGGCGGGCGACCTTGCCCGTCTCGAGCACGAGGCGGCGGCCGCCCCACATCAGCTCTTTGCGGAATATGTCGAACATCTCTCTCTTCCTTCTCCTTCAGAAACGCGTCGGGGCGCGGCGCGACAGAGGGTCGCGGCGGCGAGAGCCCCGGTGAATGGGACAAGCCCGATCGACCACGGACCGGGCGGCGCAACAGGCTCTCAGCACGTTCGTGCCGGCAAGGCGGGGCGCCATCGCCCCGCGGGCGGGCGCGGCGGCGCTCAGCGCCGCAGCCCCAGGCGCTCGATCACGGCCTCGTAGCGGGGCGCGTCCTTACGCTTCAAGTAATCGAGCTGGCTCCGGCGCTGCCCGACCATGACGAGGAGCCCGCGGCGGGAATGGAAATCCTTGGGATGGGTCGCCAAATGGTCGGTCAGGTTCTTGATGCGCTCGGACAGCAGCGCGATCTGCACTTCGGGGGAGCCGGTATCGCCCTCGGCGCGGGCATATTCCTTGACGATCTCCTGCTTGCGCACGAGCGTGATCGACATCGGGTATCTCCTTCAACTCAGAGGTTCAACACGCGCACCGGCTTGATGCTGCCTGCCGCAATTTCGGCGACCGCCACCAGCTTGCCGCCGGTGGTGGCACGGACCGTCGCGCCGTCGCCGAGTTGGTCGATGCGCGCCCGATCGCAAGGGCGCAACGGCGTCACGGCTTGGCCGCAACGCAGCCGGTGGGCCTCTTCTTCCGACAGGGCGAGCGCCGGGATGTCGTCCAGCGCCGTCTCGACCGGTAAAAGATGCCCGGAAGCGGCCGCACTATGCCCGAGCGCGGCCAGATTATCCAGGGAAATCGCGTCCTCCGCCCGGAAGCGGCCGACCGACAGCCGGCGCAGCGCGGTGATGTGCGCCAGCGTTCCCAGCGCCTCGCCGAGGTCCCGGGCGAGCGCCCGGATATAGGTTCCTTTGCCGACCACCGCTTCGAAGACGGCATGGTCGGGGTCGGGCTCACCCAGGAGCGCCAGGCTTTCCACGGCGACAAGGCGCGGGGCGAGCTCGACCGGCTCGCCCTCGCGCGCCAGATCGTAAGCCCGCTTGCCGCCGAGCTTCAGCGCCGAAAAGGCGGGCGGGCGTTGCCGGAGCGTGCCGGTGAAGCGCGGCAGCGCCGCTTCGATCGCGGCGCGCGACGGCCGCACCGGGCTCGCCGCCGTGAGCCTCCCCTCGGCATCGTCGGTATCGCGCGCCTCGCCCCAGCGCAGCGTGAAGCGGTAGGTCTTCGTCCCCGCCACGACCCAGGCGACCGTCTTCGTCGCCTCGCCCAGCGCGATCGGCAGCACGCCGGTCGCCAGCGGATCGAGCGTGCCGCCATGCCCCGCCTTGGCCGCTTCGAGAAGCCGGCGTGCCGCGCCCACGGCGCGGCTCGAGGTCATGCCCTGCGGCTTGTCGAGCACGAGCCAGCCATGGATCGCTCGGCCGCTACGCGCCTTAGCCATCTTCCGGCGGCTCGTCCTCGCCGCCGAGATCGCGCTCGACCTCCGGCCGATGCAGCAGCTCGTTGATGCGGCTCGCATGGTCGAAGGACGTGTCGAGCGCGAAGACGAGGCCCGGGGTGAAGCGCAGCGGCACTTCGCGCGCGATCTGGCCGCGCAGATATCCCGCCGAACGCGTCAGCCCAGCGATCACCTCGGCGCGGCGGGCGCCGCCCAGCGGCATGACATAAGCCGTCGCGTTCTTGAGGTCGGGGCTCATCCGCACCTCGGTGACGGTGACCGCCACCTCCTGCAGCGCCGGATCGCGCAGCTCGCCGCGCTGCAGGATGCGCGAGAGCGCATGGCGCAACTCCTCGCCCACGCGCAACTGCCGCTGGCTCGGCTCCCGGTTTCGCTGATGCTTGGTCACGGGTTTCGTTGCTCGCTCGAGCCCTTCTCCCCTTGTGAGAGAGGGTGCCCGAGGCCACGGGCCTCGGGCAGGTGAGGGGGCCGGCGCGCGTCAGCGCGCCATAATAGGACCGGCGCGTTTGCCGCGCACCTCACAACGCGCGCGCGACTTCCTCCATCTCGAAGCACTCGATGACGTCGCCGACCTGGATGTCATGGTAGTTCTCGAAGGCCATGCCGCATTCGAAGCCCTCGCGCACCTCGCGCACCTCGTCCTTGAAGCGCTTCAGCGTCTTGAGGCTGCCTTCGTGGATCACGACGTTGTCGCGCAGCAGGCGGACCTTGGCACCGCGCCGGACCGTGCCTTCGGTGACCATGCAGCCGGCGACCTTGCCGACCTTGCTGATGGTGAAGACCTCGCGGATCGCGGCGTTGCCGAGGAAGCGCTCGCGCAAGCTCGGCGCCAGCAGGCCCGAGAGCGCGGCCCGCATGTCGTCGATCACGTCATAGATGATCGAGTAGTAGCGGATCTCGACATTGTCGCGCCGCGCGAGATCGCGCGCCTGTGGATTGGCGCGCACGTTGAAGCCAATGATGAGCGCGCTCGACGCCTTGGCCAGGATCACGTCGCTCTCGTTGATGCCACCCACCGCGGCGTGCAGCACCCGGATCGCCACCTCCTTGGTGGAGAGCTTCTCGAGCGAGCCGGTGATCGCCTCGAGCGACCCCTGCACGTCGGATTTGACGACGACGGCGAGCTCCTTGGCGACGCCGGCGGCGATCTGCGAGAACATCTGCTCGAGCGTGCCGCGCGCGCCGGCGGCGGCCTGCTGCTCGCGCCGGCGGCGCTGCCGGTAGGCGGCGATGTCGCGCGCCTTGGCCTCGTTCTCGGCGACGACGAAATCATCGCCGGCAAGCGGCGTGCCGTTGAGGCCCAGCACCTCGACCGGCATGGCCGGGCCTGCCGCCTCGATGGCGTTGCCGCGATCGTCGATCAGGGCGCGCACGCGGCCCCATTCGCTGCCGGCGACGAAGATGTCGCCCATATGCAGCGTGCCGCGCTTGATGAGGACGGTCGCGACCGAGCCGCGGCCGCGCTCGAGCTTCGCCTCGATGATGCTGCCTTCGGCCGGCCGGTCCGGGTTGGCCTTGAGGTCGAGGATCTCGGCCTGCAGCAGGATCGCTTCCTCGAGCTTGTCGAGACCGGTCTTCTTCAGCGCCGAGACCTCGACATCGAGCACGTCGCCGCCGAGCCTCTCGACGACGATCTCGTGCTGCAGCAGCTCCTGGCGCACCCGGTCGGGCTTGGCGTCGGGCTTGTCCATCTTGTTGATGGCGATGATCATCGGCACCTTCGCCGCCTTGGCGTGGCGCAAGGCCTCGACGGTCTGCTCTTTGATGCCGTCATCGGCGGCGACCACCAGCACGACGATGTCGGTGACATGCGCGCCGCGCGCGCGCATGGCGGTGAAGGCCTGGTGGCCCGGCGTGTCGATGAAGGTGATGCGATG
>JASHUO010000878.1 GCA_030039975.1 Alphaproteobacteria bacterium | reverse complement strand
GGGCTGCGGAAACCATCTTGGCAGCGGTCACGCGTGACCGCGTTACAGACCGGACATATGGCCGCAAGCGACCCAATCGCACCATGCCGACATCTCTTGCGAGCAAGGGGCCGTCCACATATGGGTCCCCGCCTTCGCGGGGACGGCGGAAAAGACAATCGCAGTGTTTTTTGAGATGTGTACTTACCCTAGCGCTTTCGCGGGGACGGCAGGCAGTTTCCTGGGATGTGTGCATACCTTAGCGAGCGCACCGCGAGCGGCGCGGCCGGAAGGCCGCTGCACCGAACGCAAGAAATCAAGGCTTATCATCAGGCGGATAGAGCCCGGCGAGCCGCGCGATCACAACTCCGACAAAAAACAGCCCGGCGAACTCTTCGATCATCACGAAGGAGCGCGCCGGATTGGTCATGGGCGTAATGTCACCGAACCCGGTGGTCGTGAGCGTTGTCAGGCTGAAATAAAGCAGCTGGAAGAATGCGCCGGGCTGCCCAAGATCAATGCGATTGGGACCGAAGGAACCCGGGCTCAGTCTTTCGATCCAGGCGTAGAGGAAGGCCCAGACGAAGGCGAGCATGATGTAACCCGCCAGCGCGCCGTGCAGCTTGTCCGAGGTGATCGGCCCTCGCTTCAGGATGTAATCGAGCACTTCGCCGATCGTAATCACCAGAAATGCGGCGTAGGGCAACCCTGCGAGAGAGAGCATCGCGCTGTTCTGTTTCCAGATCGCCGTCCATTCCATCGCCACGCCGAGCACGCCGAATGCCGCTTTCAGGATGAGCGCCACTCGGCTCCCCCTGATCGAAAATGCACTGCCCAGCAGCACCAGCAGGAACAGGATGGCGAGCGAAATGCGCGCGACAATTCCACCTTGAAAGTAAGGGTAGAGCAAGATCAAGGCGAGCAGCGATAGCAGCAGGCCTGTGCAGGGTCCGTACCCCCAGATCGCCTGCGCAAGGTCGTCATCGGTCTCGAAGGGTACTCGCCGCTTTTCCATAGCCAACCTGCCCGAGCCGCGGCAATTCTGCCGATTCGGCCGGTGGTCGGGTATCGGCTGATCTTCCGGTAATTGCGATAAAACAACCGTAGGCGAAACCATGGCGAGAGGCGTGGCCGAACCGTGAGCGCCGCGGGGGAGGCGATCGTCTGGCCGCTTCGGGCGATGGGGTGGATGCCTCGAGCCGATCGCTAGGCGGGCCGCTCAGGCGTAGACGAACGCGGCGTCATCGAGATCGATGGCCGGAAATGCGTCTTTCTCCGCCCAGTAATCCTGCGTGTGCTGCCATTCCGCCTTCTCGCCGCGTTTCGGCAGCAGGTGCATGCCGCGCATCATGTAGCCGGGATTGAAATTCTCGGGATCGATCCAATCCCGAAGCGGCATCTCGGCGTCTTCGGGACGCAGCGCGACCACGACCCGCTTGGCCTGCCGAACGCGCATGTGCTTGAGCAGGCGGCAGACGAAATCGCCGACCAGGTCCGCGCGCAGCGTCCAACTTGCGCGGAAGTAGCCAAACACCCACGCCATGTTCGGAACGCCCGTGAACATCATGCCGCGATAGGTCACGCTGTCGGCGAAGTTCAGCTTGGTCCCGTCGATGGTGAAATCGATGTCGCCGAGGACGCAAAGATGAAACCCGGTGGCGGTAATGACGATGTCAGCCGCCAATTCGCTCCCCGATCTGAGCAGGATGCCGGTCTCCGTGAAGCGCTCGATGTCGTCGGTCACCACCGAAGCCTTGCCTGACGCGATCGACTGGAACAGATCGCCGTTCGGGATCAGCGCGAGCCGCTGCCGCCACGGACGGTATGACGGCCTGAAATGCTTTGCGATGTCGTAATCCGCCCCCAGATGCGCGCGCACGGCGCTCAGCAACTCCTCCTTCACCTTCTCCGGCTCTTCGACGCAGCGGCGGGTGAACGTCGCCTGGTCATAGAGAATCTTCTTGCGCACGATCTCGTGGATCCAGGTCTCATCGATTTGCAGCGCGCGCAGCATGTCCGCAAGCTCGTTGACGTTGCGGCCCGTGAAGAACCACGTCGGCGATCGCTGCAGCATCGTAATGTGAGCGCAGTCCTTGGCGATCGCCGGAATGATCGTCGCCGCGGTCGCGCCGGACCCGATCACCACGACCCGCTTATCCCGGTAGTCGAGGTCGTCCGGCCAGGTCTGCGGATGCACCACCCGCCCCCGGAAATCGGCCATGCCCGGCCAGTCCGGCGTGTAGCCTTCGGCGTGCCGATAGTACCCCTGGCACATCCACAGGAAATTCGCGGTGAAGCGCACGGGCTCGCCCGTGTCCAGCCGCGTCGCCTCGATCGTCCACCGGTTTTCCGCGCTCGACCAGGACGCAGCGGTGATTAGGTGACGGTAGCGGATGTGCCGCGCGAGACTGTTCTCCGCGATCACCTCGCCCATGTATTTCAGAATCTCTGCCCCCGTCGCGATCGGTGCCGAGGTCCAGGGCTTGAAGCGATAGCCGAAGGTATAGAGATCGCTGTCCGAGCGGATGCCAGGGTAGCGGTGCGTCACCCAGGTACCGCCGAACGTGTCCTTGGAGTCCAGCACGACGAAGCTGAGGTCCGGGCACTGCTGCGTCAGGTGATAGGCGCCGGCGATCCCGGAGATCCCGGCGCCCACGATCAGCACATCGAACGTTTCGGCAGCCGCCTCGCTGGCGTTCGCGGCACTGCTCGCATCCATATCGTGGCTCCAGCGCAATCCGAGGACACCGCGATACTAGACGCGCTCCGCTTCGAACGAAAGCCGCGTGCTCAGCACGCTATCTCACCTGCCCGACCCCCACATCGCCTTGCCCGCGAAAGCGGGCATCCAGGGCCTCAGATCCGGTGCGAGACGCGGGTCGCTCTGGGTTCCCGCTTTCGCGGGAACGGCAGTAAAGAGTTTGATTCTGCGAGAAAAGTTTGATTCTGCAAACCTATAGACAGCCGCTACGACCGGTAAACCGTATAAGCCCAGGGGCTGGTGAGCAGCGTCAGGTGATGCGGCTGGCTCCCGTCCGCAATCGAGAAGCGCACCGGGATCACGTCGAGGAAGGGCGCGCCCTCGAGCGCCACGCGCTGCGCCTTGAAATAGCGGCCGACATGAAACAGCAGCTCGTAGCTGGCCGGGATCATCGCGTCGCCCTCGAGCAAGGTCGTCGCCACCTTGTCCGCCGCCGCGGTTTCGACGGTGCAGAGGTGGTGGCGCTCGCCGGCGGCGCGCGGCAGCCGGAAGAGATCGACCAGCATGCCATCGGCCGGCGCACCGCGTAGCGCGTCAATGACGGCGGTGCTCAGTCGCCCGACAGTACCCGCCTCGTTCATGGCTCTACAACGAGAACGGGCGCTCGGGCGTTCCGCGGGACAGCCCCGCGCGCGGCTGGCAGCCGCATTCTTTCGCGCAGGGCGGAAACGCCCGAAACGTCGCCGCGCTGCTACCCCACCTCACCCTCTCCGCCCCAGTGGGGCGGAGAGGGTTGGGGTGAGGTGGGGCGCGTCGGAGACGCGGCGACATCGGGCGTTAGATCAGCCCGCCATCGACCGGCAGCGTGTGGCCGGTGATCATCGCGCCGCCGACGGCGAGGAAAAGGATCGCCTCGGCGATGTCGGCGGGGGTGCACAGCCGCTTCATCATGGCGCTGTCGACATAGCTTTGCTTGCGCTCGGCCGGCCAGGCCTCGGTCCAGGGTGAGTCGACGAGGCCCGGCGCCACGGCGTTGACGCGCACCTCGGGCGCCAGCGCCACGGCGAGCGAGCGCGTCAGGTTGACCAGCCCGGCCTTGCTGGCGCCATAGGCGATGCTGCTGCCGGGCCGGCCGAGCCCGGCGACCGAAGCGGTATTGACGATGGCGCCGCGCGATTTCCGCAGCGCCGGTGCCGCGGCATGGCTGCAGCGGAAGGGACCGATGAGGTTGGTCGAAAGGATGGTCTGCCAGAAGGCTTCCGTCATCGCATCGAGATCGCCGAAGTCGATGGGCGCGGTGGTGCCAGGCGTCCCGGCATTGTTGACGAGGATGTCGAGCCCGCCGAGCTGGTCGATGGCGCGCGTCACCATGGTTTCGGCTTCGCCCGGCCGCGAGACGTCCCCTGGCGCCGCGGTGACCTGATAGCCATGGGTCTGAAAGCGCTCGATCTCGGTCCGGGCGCGACGATCATCGGCGAGATGGTTCATCGCCACCTTGGCGCCGGCAAGCAGCAGCAGTTCGACGGTGGCCAGCCCGATTCCCGAAGCGCCGCCCGTAACCAGCGCCGCTTTGCCTCGTAAATCCGCAGTGATCATGCTGCCTCCTTTGCAACCCCGGGCGACGGACGGAACCCCTCTCGCCTTGGCGCCTTGCATCGATTATCATCACAACAGAGGGGGAAGATAAATGCCTCGC
>JASHUO010000877.1 GCA_030039975.1 Alphaproteobacteria bacterium | reverse complement strand
CACCACCGGCGTCTTCTTCATGGGCTACGGCATCGCGCGCATCATCGCCGAATTCTTCCGCCAGCCCGACCCGCAGCTCGGCTATCTCTTCTGGGGTATCACCATGGGGCAGCTGCTGTCGGCGCCCCTCGTCATCATCGGGCTCTGGATGCTGCTGCGGGCGAAGCCCCTCGCGGCGCGGGCGTGAGCGCGCTTGCGCGGCTGCTGGCGCAGCGCATCCGCGCAACCGGGCCGCTAAGTATCGCCGAATTCATGCAGGAAGCGCTGCTCCATCCGCGCTACGGCTATTACCGCGCTCGCGACCCGCTGGGCGCACGCGGCGATTTCATCACCGCGCCCGAGGTCAGCCAGATCTTCGGCGAGCTCATCGGCCTCTGGTGCGCCGATGCCTGGGACAAGATGGGCCGGCCCGAGCGCGTCATCCTCGCCGAGCTGGGCCCCGGCCGCGGCACGCTGATGGCGGATGCGCTGCGCGCGCTCAAGGCGGTGCCCGCCTTCCGCCGCGCGCTGGCGCTCCATCTCGTCGAAAGCAGCCCGGTGCTGCGCCGCCATCAGGCCGCGGTTCTCGCCGAGGCGAGCCCTTCCTGGCATGACAGCCTCGGCGGGCTGCCCGAGGGGCCGCTGATCCTGATCGCCAACGAGTTCCTCGACGCGCTGCCGATCCGGCAGCTGGTGCGCGGTGAGACTTCCTGGCATGAGCGGCGCGTGGCGCTCGGCGCCAACGGCCAATCCTTTGTCTTCGCCCTCGATCCTGCGCCGAGTCCGGAAGCGGCGCTGCTGCCGCCGGCGCTGAGAGCAGCGGCGCCGGGCAGCCTCGGCGAAATCCGCCCGGCGGCGTTCACGCTTGCCGCGACGCTGGGCGAGCGGCTCGGGCACCAGGGCGGTGTCGCGCTCTTCATCGATTATGGCTATTTCCCCGCCGCTTGCGGCGACACCTTGCAGGCGCTTCGCCGCCACCGCCGTCACGACGTGCTGGACGAGCCCGGCGAAGCCGACCTCACCGCGCATGTCGATTTCGCCAGCGTCGCTGCCGCGGCCCGCGGTGCCGGCGCCCGCGTTTGGGGACCGGTGCCGCAAGGCGGCTTCCTTGCCGCGCTCGGCCTCGCCGAGCGCGCTGCGGCGCTCATCGCGCGCGCCACACCGGCCCAGCTCGCCGCGATCGAAAGCGGCTGCCGGAGGTTGCTCGATCCCGAGCAAATGGGCACCTTGTTCAAGGCGCTGGCGCTCGCCGCGCCGTCGCTGGCCGCGCCCGCCGGTTTTGTGGAGGAATGCATTCCGTGATCAGGCTCCCGACGCTCGCCGCTGCCTGCCACGCCTTCTTCACTCGCGAGGGCGGCGTCAGCGAAGGGCTTTTCGCCTCCCTCAATTGCGGCCTTGGCTCCGGCGACGACGCGGCGAAGGTGGCGGAAAATCGCCGGCGCGCGATGGCGGCGTTGGGCTTGGAAGGTGACCAGCTGGTGACCGGCTACCAGGTGCATAGCGCCGATGTCGCGATCATCGACGAGCGCTGGCGGCCGGAGCAGCGGCCGCGCGCCGATGCGCTGGTGACGCGGCGGGAGGACGTGGCGCTCGGCATCCTCACCGCTGATTGCGTGCCGGTCCTGTTCGCCGATGCGGCGGCGGGCGTGATCGGCGCGGCGCATGCCGGCTGGCGCGGCGCGCTGGGCGGGGTGCTCGAGGCGACGGTGGCGGCGATGATCTCCTTGGGTGCCGCGCCGCAGCGTCTCTCAGCCGGGATCGGTCCTGCCATCGCGCAGCCCTCTTACGAGGTCGGGCCGGAATTTCCGGCGCCCTTCCTTGCGCAGGACGCAGCCAATGCCGGGTTCTTCCGGAAGGCGCCGCGCGCCGGACATTTCCTCTTCGATCTGCCGGGCTATGTCGCGCGCCGCCTCGCGCGGCTCGGCCTCGGCGCCGTTGAGCAGAGCGGCGGCGACACCGCCGCCGAGCCCGAGCGCTTCTTCTCCTATCGCCGGTCTTGTCTGCGGCAGGAGCCCGATTACGGCCGCGCGCTTTCGGCGATTCGGCTCGGAACCTAGCCCCGAACCCTTGAACCATGGACCAACCCTGACCAAGTCGAGTAGCACTCGGGGTCGGGGAGTGCTAATGATCGGGCGGAGCGCCCGCCGAACGGAACCGAATCACCTACGAGCGCTCCCAGGCTTTGGGTGCGGACGCCGACCCTGAAGAATCCGACCTCGGCGATAGAGAGGCGTATCGCAATCAACTGATCGGCAATCGGTCCGCGGTTCAAGCCACCAGAAGAAAGGAGGAAATCGATGCAATTCCGTCCCCTGCACGATCGCGTGGTCGTTCGCCGCATCGAATCGGAGGAGAAGAGCTCCGGCGGCATCATCATTCCCGACACCGCCAAGGAAAAGCCGCAGGAAGGCGAAGTCATCGCCGTCGGCCCCGGCGCTCGGGGCGAGGACGGCACGCTTCATCCGCTCGACGTCAAGGCCGGCGACCGCGTGCTGTTCGGCAAATGGTCGGGCACCGAGGTCAAGCTCGACGGCGAAGAGCTCATCATCATGAAGGAAAGCGACATCATGGGCGTCATCGAGGGCAAGCCCTCGAAGGCCAAGAAAGTCGCCTAGAGGAGGAAACGTCATGGCAGCAAAGGAAGTGAGGTTCCACGGCGACGCGCGTGACCGGATGCTGCGCGGCGTCGACATCCTGGCCAACGCGGTCAGGGTGACGCTCGGCCCCAAGGGCCGCAACGTCGTCCTCGACAAATCGTTCGGCGCGCCGCGCATCACCAAGGACGGCGTCACCGTCGCCAAGGAGATCGAGCTCGCCGACAAGTTCGAGAATATGGGCGCGCAAATGATCCGGGAAGTGGCCACCAAGACCAGCGACCAGGCCGGCGACGGCACGACGACCGCGACGGTGCTGGCGCAGGCGATCGTGCGCGAGGGCGTCAAGGCCGTTGCGGCGGGCCTCAACCCGATGGATTTGAAGCGCGGCATCGATGCGGCGGTGGAAGCCGTCGTCGAGGATATCAAGAAGCGCTCGAAGAAGGTCTCGACCAATGACGAGATCGCCCAGGTCGGCACCGTGTCGGCCAACGGCGATCACGAGGTCGGCCGGATGCTGGCCGAGGCGATGCAGAAGGTCGGCAATGAGGGTGTGATCACGGTGGAAGAGGCGAAGAGCCTCGAGACCGAGCTCGACGTGGTCGAGGGGATGCAGTTCGACCGGGGCTACATCTCCCCCTACTTCATCACCAACGCGGACAAGATGGTCTGCGAGCTCGACGACCCCTACATCCTCATCCACGAGAAGAAGCTCTCGACGCTGCAGCCTCTGCTGCC
>JASHUO010000876.1 GCA_030039975.1 Alphaproteobacteria bacterium | reverse complement strand
CCGACCGTCAATGCTCGCGACCATGTGGCAGATCACATGCGGTTTCATCGCCGTCTCCTGCGTGTGCGATGACCGATCGGCTGGCGCCGGCGGAGTCCACCGCCATCTTCGCCGAATTCGCGCCGAGTGATCAACGATCGACCTGGCGCGGTGTGACCTTGATCGTGGCGGAGCGGGCGCGCGCGCCGATCATCGTGTCGAGATAGGGGCTGCTCCTGTACTTCGCCCGGTAGGCGTCGTCGATGCGGTCGCTGATCGGTCCGTCGACCGGCTCGAAGGTGACCTCCTTCGTCATGCAGGCGGCCGTGATTCGTCCTGCCTTTTGCCGCAGCGCGGCCTGATACCAACGCGAGCTCCGCCCGTTGTAAGCGCGCACATAGAGATCATCGCCGACCGCGACGGACCAGATCCATGTCGGGGTGCCATAGGTCACCCCATCGTCGCGGTACGGTGAAATGTGCAGGTCGTCGGCCTCGGCGATCTTCTGCAGCTCGTCTTTCCGCCATGTGGTCATTGTCGCCGTTCCCTGAAACCTCGCATCGTCTAGAGCTCCTGCCGTGTGGGCCGGAACAGGATCTCGTTCACGTCCACCTCCTCCGGCTGGCTGATCGCGAAGCCGACCGCGCGCGCGAAGGAGTCGGCGGGAATCGCGACCTCGGCGTAGAACTTGCGAATCCTTGCGCCGGCATCCGGATCGGTAACGCTGTTCGGCAATTCTGTCGCCACCGCGCCCGGCGAGATCACCGTGGTCCGGATGTTGTAGGGCTTCACTTCCTGGCGCAGCCCTTCGGAGAGCGCCCGCACCGCATGCTTGGTCGCGGCATAGACGGCGAAACCCGGCCCGACGCGGTGGCCGGCGACGGAGGCGACGTTGATGAAATGCCCGGATTTCTGCTGCTTCATGTGGGGCAGCGCCGCCGCTATGCCGTAGAGCACGCCCTTGAGGTTCACATCGATCATCCGGTTCCACTCGTCGATCTTGAGGCGCTCGAGCAGCGCCTGCGGCATCAGCCCGGCATTGTTGATCATGACGTCGATGCGCCCGAAAGTCTGCACCGCGGTATCGACCAGCGTCTTGACCGCGTCGCAATCGGTGACGTCCGTTGCGACGGTGAGCGCCTGGCCGCCCTTGCCGATCAGCTCCTTCGCTAAAGCCCGGAGACGATCGACGCGGCGCGCGCCGAGCGCAACGCTGGCGCCCTCGGCGGAGAGGAGCCGGGCGGTTGCCTCGCCCAGCCCGCTGCTCGCACCGGTGATGACGACGACTTTTCCCTGGATGTTATTGCTCATGGCCTTCACTCCCGCTCCTTCTCGTGCCGGGCGCGACGTCAGACAGCCTTCAGCCCGGCGAGGTATTGCTCGTCCGTCACCTTCTCCATCCAATCCACGACCTTGCCGCGCGCGTCGCGCTCCTGAATCGCGATATGCGTCATCGCTGTGGTCGGCGTCGCGCCATGCCAATGCTTCACGCCGGGCGGGCACCAGATCACATCGCCGGGCCGAATGATCTCAACCGGCCCGCCCCAACACTGCGTCCAGCCAAACCCGGACGTGACGACGAGAGTCTGGCCGAGAGGATGAGTGTGCCACGCGCTCCGGGCGCCCGGCTCGAAGGTGACGCAGCCGCACGCCACGCGTGCCGGGTCGGGCGCCTGGTGCAGCGGGTCCACCCGGACCGCGCCGGTGAAATATTCCATCGGTCCCTTGCCGGAGGGCTGTGAGCCGTTTCGTTTGATGTCCATTGCCGCTCTTTCTGCTGGCCGGCGGCCCGCACCGCGCCGGCCGCCTTGCCTATGATCTGGGGCGCGCACCCCTCGCGATTAGTTCCTATAATCGGCATGGACTTATGAGTGGGCGCCATAAATGCAGCGCGGAAATCTCGATGATCTCGTGGCTTTCCTGGCCGTCGCACGCGAGCGCAGCTTCACCAAGGCCGCGGCGAAGCTGGGCGTTTCGCAGTCGGCGCTCAGCCACACCATCCGCGATCTCGAAGCTCGGTTGGGCGTTCGGCTTCTGACCCGTACGACGCGTAGCGTCTCGCCGACGGAAGCGGGCGAGCGGTTGCTTGGCACCGTGGGCCCGCGGTTCGAGGAGATCGAGGCCGAGCTCACGGCCGTAAGCGAGCTTCGGGAGAAGCCGGCCGGCACGATTCGAATCACTGCGACCGACTATGCGGCCGACACGATCCTCTGGCCGAAGCTCACGAAGTTTCTGCAGCAATATCCGGACATCAAGGTCGAGATCACCATCGACTATGGCCTGACTGATATCGTCGCCGGGCGTTTCGACGCTGGTGTGCGCAGCGGCGAGCAAGTGGCGAAGGACATGATCGCCGTGCGCATCGGACCGGACATGCGCGTCGCGGTCGTCGGTGCGCCCGCGTATTTCAGGACGCGATCAGAACCGAAGAAACCGCAGGACCTGATCGCTCACAACTGCATCAATTTGCGTCTGCCCACGCATGGCGGATTGTACGCCTGGGAGTTCGAAAAGGGTGCTCGCGAGCTCAAAGTGCGCACCGAAGGCCAACTCATCTTCAACGGCACGTTCCAGATGCTCAATGCCGCGTTGGCCGGCTTCGGCCTCGCCTATGTACCGGAGGATTTGGCGCAGCCTTACATCGCCAAGGGCCGTCTCAAGCGTGTGCTCGAGGATTGGTGCCCGCCCTACTCAGGCTATCACCTCTACTACCCCAGCCGACGCCAGTCCTCGGCGGCCTTTGCGCTGCTGGTGGACGCGCTGCGCCACCGGGGTTAGGGACCCTGATTAGGTCGGCGGGCTGTATCCCGGCTTCTTGTATAGCTTTCCATGGCTGCCGAGTATGTCGGGCTTGTAAACCTTGTCCGCCCAATCCTTCGGCGTGACATCTTCGATAGCGACTGAGATCGAATCTGCGTCAAGCCTGAGAACGGTCATGACGGCTTTCGATATCTCCTCGGCGAGTCGAG
>JASHUO010000875.1 GCA_030039975.1 Alphaproteobacteria bacterium | reverse complement strand
TGGTGAAGCCGACGAAGACCACGGTCACGGCCGTCGCCCGGAGCCGGCGCGGGAAGTATTCGACCCCCAGCGCCACCGCGTTCGGCATCGCGCCGCCGAGACCGAGGCCGGTGAGAAAGCGCAGCAGCAGCAGAGCGTGAAGCGAGCCGGCAAAGGCGCTGAGCAACGAGAAGATGCCGAAGAGGGTGGTCGACACGGCGATGAAGCGCTTGCGCCCGAAGCGGTCGGCGAGCGGTCCGAACACCAGCCCGCCGATCATCAGCCCGACCAGGCCGAGAGCGAACACCGGGGCGAGCGCCGCTTTGTCGATATGCCAGGCGCCGACGAGCGCCGGCGCGACATAGCCGATCGCCTGCGTGTCGTAGCCGTCCATGAACAGCACCGCCATGCAGAGCAGCAGGGTGCGGTACTGGAAGGGGGTGATCACCCGCCGATCGATGATGTCGGAAACATCGACCGTCGTCGCCGCCATCGTCTCCTCCCGAATAATTTCGAACATGTTCGGATGTTGCGGCATGGCTGTCAACCGCGACCGCCGGCGAGAGCGCGCTTGACAGGCCTGCAGTCAAAAGCGAACATGTTCGAAAATGCCGTGAAGCGTCGCACGGCGCCGCTCGTGCAAGCACGAACTGCGCGCGCCGCAGCAAAAGATAGAGAGGAAGAGCCTATGCCCCGCTCCATCGCCGAGCCTCCCGTTCTGTCGCTGGCCGAGCGCGACCGCCGCTGGACGCGCATCCGCGGCTTCTTGCGCGAGCACGGGCTCGACGGCGTGCTGCTCGCCGGCTTCCGCGCGCGCGAGATGTATGAGAGCTATGTCAGCGACGACTACAACGAGGGCTGCGTCGTCTTCCCGCTCGAGGGCGATCCCACCGTCATCACCTGGGCGCCGCTGCGCGTCATGCGCGCGCGCTATTCCGCCGAGCGCGGGCATCAATTGTGGGTCGAGGATTACCGCGTCGCCACGTCCGGCGCCGGCGTCGCGGAGGTGATGCGCGAGAAGCGCCTCGGCGAAAGCCGGCTCGGCGTTGTCGGGCTGCGCTCGCAAGCGCCGACCGAGATCTATGGCGCGATCCCCGCCAATTTCTGGCTCGAGCTCACCGCGGCGCTGCCGGCGGCGCGCTTCGAGGACATCTCGGAGGAATTCAGCCATCTGATGCTGGTGAAGAGCGCCGAGGAGCTGGCGCAGGTGCGCTATGCCGCGAAGGCGGCCGAGGCGGCGTGCAAGGTGATCGCCGAGATCACCGAGCCCGGGATCGGCGAGGAGGTGGTCTTCGCCGAGGCGACGCGCGAGATGCTGCGCCACGGTATCGGCTTGCGCTACCCCATGATCGTGATGAACTCAGGGCCGCATACGCTTTCCTGGGGGCCGCCGCGCTGGTCGACGCGGGGCGAGGCGCCGCGGGTGTTGGCGCGCGGCGATCTGATGCAGGCGGAGCTGATGCCGCTCTGCGGCAACCAGGAAGTCCAGGTGCAGATGACGGTGGCGCTCGATCCGCTCGACGACACCAACCGGCAATGCGAGCGCGTCGCACGCGCTTCCTACGAAGCCGGCATCAAGGCGATGAAGCCGGGCATCACCTTTGCCGAGCTGGTGGCGGCGATGGCCGAGCCGCTCAAGAGCACGGGCTGTTGGGCCTATACGCCGCTCGTCCATTCGCTCGGCCCGCATTTCCTAGCCGGACGCCCCGGCGTCAACATGGAGAAGGTCGATCTCGGCGTGCGCATGGCCGGCGCCCCGGCGGTGCGCGAGCGCAAGGCCGTGCTGCAGCCCGGCATGGTGTTCGCCTTCGAGCCCAATGCCTGCCTCGGCCAGCATCGCGTCAATATCGGTGGCACGGTGGTGGTGACCGAGACCGGCTGCGAGGAGCTCAACCACATCCCGACAGGCGTGACGCACAAGCAGTAGCTCGCTCTGCGGCGGCAGCTCGCTCTATCGCGCGCGGTCCGTGGCCGGTCCGAGTTCGCCGCGGCGATAGCAATCGAGGATGAAGAGACGGAGCGCGCTCGACAGATTGCCGTGCCGCTCGGCGTCAATGGCGCCGACCAACGCGTTGAGCGAGGTGCGGCGCCGCCGTGCGAGCTCGCGCAGATCCTCCCAGAATTCCTGCTCGAGGCTGAGGCTTGTCGGATGGCCGGCGATCATCACCGAGCGCTTGCGGATCGCCGCCGACATCAGCCGGGCTCGATCATCGCTTTGGCGCCGGCGCGGCAGGGCCGCTCAGGGCGCCACCAGCTGTCGCAGCCGCCAGGCGAGTGGATCGTGCTTGCGCTGGGTGAGGCCGATGAACTCGGCACGCTGATCGGGGTTGAGATCGGTGAGAAACTGCGTCAGCGCCGCGGTCATCGTCCTCTGATAGGCGCGGCGATTGTCGGTCGCCTGGTCGACGAGCTTGGCGATCATGTCCTGATCCGGCTGCGGCTTGTTGAGCTCCTTCCACACCTTGCCGAGCAGCGGCTCGTTGCTGTCATGCAGCTGCCGCATGCCGCGGCGGGCTGCGATGACGAATTGCTGGAACGCGTCGCGCTGATCGTCGGAGAGGTTGAGCTCGCGGACGATCTGCTGAAAGCGCTGCGCGGGCGTCAGCATATGCGCGGAGGTCGCCCACCAGACCGCGGTGCCGATGAAGAAGGCGTTGACCGCCAGCGAGACCACCAGTGCCAGCCACAATAGGCGGCCGCGCGACGCCGTCACGGCGCCGCCATCGGCAAGGCTCGTCATATCGCCGAGTCCTCGTCCGCGTTGAACAGCCCGGTGGGCGGATCGAGCAATTCCTGGCTGAGGCTGACGCTCGAGCCGTCGATCAGCGTCGCATAGGTGCTATTGCCCATGGCAAAGCCGACCAAGCTGGCCACCAGGATGCTGGCCGCCATCGCACCCCAGGCGACGGCGTTCCGCCAGCTCGGCCGCGCCGCCCGGGCTCGGAAGGGCAGGACCTGGGCGCTGCCGCCGTCGACCAGCGCCGCGGCGCGTGCGATCACCGCTTCGGGCGCTGTGGCGGATGCGAGCATCGTCGCTTGCCGAGCGGCCAGAATATCGTCGGCGACCTGCGGATTGACGGCCAGCCAATCCTCGACCGCTTCCCCCGCCTCGGCGGAGAGGCGATCCTCGGCATAGGCCGCGAGGGTCAGCGCGTCCGGCTCCGCGGCCGTCGGT
>JASHUO010000874.1 GCA_030039975.1 Alphaproteobacteria bacterium | reverse complement strand
TTCTTGCAGGCCCAGACGAAATTGCCGTTCCACTTCAGCGCCGAAGCCACCATGTCGTCGATCAGGCGGTGCTCATAGGTGATCTTCTTCGCCTTGAACGAGCCGGAGAATTCCTTGTCGAACACCTCCTGGAAGAGGTCCTTGAACCGTCCGTCATAGGCCTTGAGGATGGTGTTCTTGGTCGAGAGATAAACCGGCCAGCCGCGCTGCAGCCCATAGTTGAGGCAGGCGCGCGCAAAGCCGCGGATCGACTCGTCGAGGTTGTACATGCTGAGGGCGACGCCGCCACCGGGGAAGTCGAAGACGTCGAACTGCATCGGCTTGCCGCCGCCCGCCGGGGTGAAGGTCATGGTGAGCTTGCCCGGCCCCGGCACGACGAGATCGGTGGCGCGGTACTGATCGCCGAAGGCGTGGCGGCCGATGACAATCGGCGCGGTCCAGCCCGGCACCAGCCGCGGCACGTTGCTGCAGACGATCGGCTCGCGGAAGATGGTGCCGCCCAGGATGTTGCGAATCGTGCCGTTGGGCGATCTCCACATCTTCTTGAGATCGAATTCTTTGACCCGCGCCTCGTCGGGCGTGATGGTCGCGCATTTGACGCCGACGCCGTATTTGGCGATGGCATTGGCTGCGTCCACCGTGATCTGGTCGTCGGTCTTGTCGCGCGCCTCGATGCCGAGGTCGTAGTATTTCAGGTCGATGTCGAGATAGGGCAGGATCAGCTTGTCTTTGATGAACTGCCAGATGATCCGTGTCATCTCGTCCCCGTCGAGCTCGACGACGGGGGTCTTAACCTTGATTTTCTTCATGACCGGCGGGTCCCTGCAGGGGTAGAGGCGGAAAGCGGCGCGACCATAGCAAAGGGGAAGCGGGACGCAAGCGAGCCCAGATTTTTCAGGCGAGTCGGCTGTCGCCGCGGATCGTCGGCTCCGGCAGCGCCGCGAGCGCCGGCAGGATCTCGTCCACCGCGGCGACGGTGCGGAAGAAGCCGCGCGCCGCCGGCGGTGCGAAGCCATGGGCGATGGTATGCTCGATCAGCGCCGACAGCGGCGCCCAATAGCCCTCGACGTCGACGATGACGATCGGCTTATCGTGCAGCCCGAGCTGCTTCCAGGTGAGGATCTCGATCGTCTCATCGAGCGTGCCGAGTCCGCCGGGGAGCGACACGAAGGCGTCGGAGAGATCGAACATGCGCTGCTTGCGCTCATGCATGCTGCCGACGACGACGAGTCGCGCATTGGGGTGCGCCACCTCGCGATCGCGCAGATGGCAGGGGATGATGCCGGTGACATGGCCGTTGCGCGCGAGCGCGGCGTCGGCGATGAGCCCCATCAGCCCTACTCGGCCGCCGCCATAGACCAGCTCGATGCCGGAATCGGCGAGCAGCGTGCCGAGCTGCACTGCCGTCTGCCGATAGATTTCCTTGGTGCCGCGCGAAGACGCGCAATAGACGCAAAGTCGTTTGATCGCCGCCATCAGGCGCCCACCGCTTTCATCGGAGTGTCGCGCCGCGCTAGAATGCAGCGTTGGACGGACTTGGCAAGGGTCGAGAAGGACGCATGGGACGAGGGGCGCTGATCTCCGGCATCGTCCTGGCGGTGCTCGTGGTGGCCGGCCTCGCCTATTGGCGCTGGATCGAGCGACCGCCCGCGCCGCCGCCGGTCGCCACCATGAACCCGGCGAATCCGCCGGCGCCTGAGCTCGGCAATGCGCCGCCGACCGCGCCGAGCTTCGACGTCGTGCGCATCAGCCCCGAAGGCAATGCGGTGATCGCTGGCCGCGCGCCCCCGGGGGCCGAGGTCACGGTGCATGACGGCGACAAGGTGCTGGGGCAGGTGACCGCGGACAACAATGGCGAATGGGTGCTGCTGCCCAAGGAGCCGCTGGCCGGGGGGCAGCATCAGCTGAGCCTCAGCGCCCGCGCCAAGGACGGCAAGGAAACCAACTCGTCGGGCGTCCTCGCGATGGTGGTGCCGGAGCATCCGGAGGCGACGCAACCGGAGCAGCAGAACGGCCCCGTCGCCGTTCTCGTGCCGCGCCAGGGCAGCGGCCCCGCCAAGGCGATGCTCCTGCCGCCGGGGCGCAAGCTCGCCCTCGACGTCATCGAATACGACGCCAGCGGCAAGGTGCAGCTCCTGGGCCGCGCCGCGCCCGGCATGCGCGTCGACGCCTATCTCGACGACAAGGCGGATGGCCAGGCCGGCGTCGAGGCGACCGGCGAATGGTCGCTGACGCTCCGGCAGAGCGTGCCCGTCGGCAAGTACCGGCTGCGGCTCGACGCGCTCGATGCCAAGGGGCAGCGCCTGGCCCAGCTCAATATCCTGTTCACCCGCGTGGCGCCGCCGACCGGCGCCGTCGCCGTCGATATCCAGCCCGGCAACAATCTCTGGCGCATCGCCCAGCATTCCTACGGCGAAGGCCTGCTCTATACCGAGATCTACCAGGCGAACCGGACGCAGATTCAGGATCCCAACCTGATCTATCCCGGCCAGGTATTCGCCGTGCCCAGCAAGCACTAAGCCGGAGGGGAGCGGCTCTCGCGCTTGCTGCGCAAGCGCTGTCGCCGCCGCGGACGAACGCCGATGGCGTTCGCCTAGAGCTCGCTGCCGACGGCGACGATGAGGTCGAGATAGGGGCGGCTGCGCAGCAGCAGCGTCGCCGCGCCGGCGATCACCGCCATCGGCGTCAGCGGCAGGCCGAGATCGATCTCGCCCGTCGCGCGAATCTGATGCGCGCGCGTGATCTCCCAGCGGAGGCCCGAAGCGCTCTGGGCGACCGCCAGCACTTTGCGCAACCGCCGGCGGCGGCGCGGATTCTCGATGGTGAAGGGCACGAGGCCAAGCTCGCCGGTGAGGCTCAGCACCGGCTGATCGTTGCGCCGCTCGGTCTCGGCCGTGAACGGCACTTCGTTGAAGCAGAAGCGGAATTTCAGAACGCCTGACGGCCGCGCCGGACCGAGCCCGAAGGAGGCGCCAAAGCGGTCGATCTCGAAGGGCGGCACGAAGCGGCCGAGGGAGGCGACAGCGCCCTCGGATCGCGCGTCGGCCGAGGCGGGAAGGGCGGGGGCAGCGGTCATCGGGCGCGATCTTGACCCGTCATCCTTAAAATCGCGTTACCCGCGCGGCGATTTCGCGCGCCGCTGCCGATCGGAGACGAGGGAACATGGCGCGTCTCGTCTTGTTGGTCATCGGCAGGGGAGCGGCCGAAGGGCGCATGATCAGCATGGTGACGGACGAGGATCTCGCGCGCCGGTGCCGAGCAGAGCAGCATCGGCGAGCCAGGCTGACGTGACACCGCCGCAAGGGCTGAGCTTCGCCGTCATCGGGCTGCTCGTGCTGCTCTTCGTGTGGAATCGCTTCCGCTACGATGCATCACGCGGCGGCGGTGATCGTCATGGCGCCGATCGCCGCGGGTCTTGCGGCGCGGCTCGGCTTTCATCCCGATCCCTTCCTGATGGCCGTCGCGGTGGGGGCGGGGAGCGATTTTCTCACGCCCATCGGCCATCAATGCAACACGCTGGTGATGGGGCCCGGCGGCTATCGCTTCGGCGATTATTGGCGGCTCGGCTTGCCGCTGTCCGTGATCGTCGTGCTCTGCGGGACGCCGCGCATCGCTGCAATCTGGCCGCCTGCTTGAGGGCGCCGCTGAAACGATTGGGATAACTGC
>JASHUO010000873.1 GCA_030039975.1 Alphaproteobacteria bacterium | reverse complement strand
TTGATGACGCGCCAATCGGCGAAGCGCGGCGGCGTGCGCGTCGCCGCATCCTTGTCGACGAAGGCGTTCGGGTCGAGCGGCCGGAAAAGACCGGAGCGCTCGAGATCCGCCGACATCACCTGGGTGATGTCGTGTGCCGGTTGTGCCGCGGCGTCGCTGCCGGCGAATTGCGGGATCGCGATCGGCATCGGCTCGATCTTGCCCTGGGTGAGATCGAGGTGGAGCTCGGCATGGGCGGCGCCGGAGAGCGCAATGAGCGCGAGCACAGCAAGGACGAGACGCAGGCCGGATAGGCGCGGCTTCGGGCTAATCATGCGAATACCTCAGAGATCCTTGGGGTCGAAGGTAATGGTGAAGGTCTGCCACTGGTCGTACTTGTCGGGGGGCAGCTTCAGCGGTTGGCAATGCGGATTGTGCAGCGCCCGCGCCGCCGCCTCGGCCGCTGCCTGGAAGTAGGGATCGCCGTTGCGCTCGGGGTTGAGCTGGGTCGCCGATTGGATGGTGCCGTCCCGGTTCATGTAGACGCGGAACTCCGGCGTCAGATCCTTGGCATCGCGCGCGCCCGCGGGCACGTTCCAGCATTGCTCGATCTGCTGCTTGACGACGTCGAGCTCGCTGGTGGTGAGCTGGGTGGCGAGCGAGGCGATCGGCTGCGACGAGGATTTGGGCGTCGCCGCCGCCTGCTTCTGCGGCGGCTGATCGACCGGATCGCGCACCGGGTCGTGCTTGGCGAGGTTCTTCAACAGCGCGTCGAAGGCGAGATCGTCGTTCTTCTTCTTGGGCGGCTGCGGCTTCTCCGGCGGCGGGTCCGGCAGCGGCGGCTGCGGCTCGGCCTTCGCCTCCTGCGGCTTGAGCTCTGGCTGGGGCTCGAGCTTCGCCTCCTGCTGCTTCGGCTGCGGCTCAGGTGGTGGTGGCGGCGGCGGTGGAGGCGCCGCGGCCTGCGCCGGCTCGGGCTTCGATTCGGGCGGCGGCGCCGGCTTCGGCGGCTCGGGCTTGGGTTTCGGCGTTTCGACCTCCGCCACATCCGTCGGCTTGTTGGGCTTCGGCGGCGTGTGGGTGATCTGCGTCGCATGCGTCTCGGGCGCGACATTGACGAGCTGCACCACAATCGGCTGCTCCTCGTCGATCTTGCGCTCGAAAAGATGGAAATGGACGAGCGAGAAGAGCATCAGCACCACGGCGACGTGGAACGCCGCCGAGTAGGCGTAGGCCCGTCCTGGCATGCCGCCGAACCCGTTCATCGGTCAGGGCTTCGTCTTGTCCCGCGCCTGCTCGGTGACGAGCGACACTTTGTTGAAGCCGGCGGCGCTCACCATGCCCATCACCTCCATGACGCGGCCGTAATTGATGGCGCGGTCGCCGCGCACATAGATGTCTGCATCGGGATTGTCTTTGGTGATGGCCTGCAGCCGCGGCACGAGCTGGTCGTCCGCGATCTCGGAGTTCTGCAGGAAGAGCTTGCCCTCAGCATTGACAGTGATGACCAGCGGCTCTTTCTGCTCGTTGATCGCCGGCGCCTTGGTCTGCGGCAGATCGACGGGAACGCCGACCGTGAGCAGCGGCGCCGCCACCATGAAGATGACGAGCAGCACCAGCATCACGTCCACCATCGGCGTGACGTTGATCTCGCTCATCGGCTTGTAGCGCGCGCGGCCGTTGCCGCCGTTGTTGATGATGCCGCCGGCCATGGCTCAGCCTTTCTCGTCGAGCTGGCGCGACAGGATCGCGCCGAACTCGGTGGCAAAGCCGTCGAGCCTCCCGGCATAGCGGCCGAAATCGGTCGAGAACTTGTTGTAGGCGATGACCGCGGGGATCGCCGCGACGAGGCCCAGCGCGGTGGCGAAGAGCGATTCGGCGATGCCGGGCGCGACCACCGCAAGGCTGGTGTTCTTCGAGGCGGCGATCGACTGGAAGCTGTTCATGATGCCCCAGACCGTGCCGAACAGGCCCACGAAGGGCGCCGTCGACCCGACCGTGGCGAGGAACGGCATGAAGCGCTCGAGCCGTTCCATCTCCCGGCCCAAGGTCACATGCATGACGCGCTCGATGCGCTCCTGCAGGTTGGTGCGCAGCGTCGAGGAGGCGGCCAGGCCCTTGGCGGCGCTGCGCCGCCACTCGCGCATCGCCGCGGCGAAGACCGCCGACATCGGATCGAGCGGCCGCTGGCCGATGCGGTCGTAGAGGTCATCGAGCGAGCCACCCGACCAGAAGCTCTCCTCGAAATGCTCGGCGTCGCGCCGCAAGCGCCGCAGCTTTATCAGCTTGTCGAAGATCACCGCCCACGACCAGAACGAGGCCGCCAGCAGCAGGAACATGACGACCTTGACGATGAGATCGGCTTGCAGAAAGAGACTGATGATCGAGAGATCGTGGGGAACCGCGCTCCCGGCAAGCGGGACCGAGCTGACATCACCTTGCATGGGCCGTGACCATCTTCGTTGTTTCGTTCAGCGAAAGGAGCGCCGCGCGGAGCGTCGGCGGCAGGCGCTGCGGCCGGCCGTTGCGGCCGACCGCGGCGATGGCGAGGGAAAGCCGGACGAGCGTCGCGGCGCCGCGGTGCACTTCCTGCTCGATGTCGAGCGTCGCGGCGCCAAGTCCAGCGAGCCGCGTCAGCACGACAAGGTCATCGTCGAGCCGTGCCGGCAGCAGGTAATCGACCGAGCAGCGGCGCACGACGAAGCCAAGCCCGGTCTCGGCGCGGAGCCGCTCCTGTTCGACGCCCAGGCGCCGCAGCATCTCGGTGCGCGCCCGCTCGGCGAATTTGAGATAGTTCGCATAGTAGACGAGCCCGGCCGCATCCGTGTCCTCGTAATAGACACGAACGGGATAGAGGTAGGCCCCCGCTTCGACGCGGCCGTCGCGCGGCAGGATCGGGCTCACGCTTCCTCCTCCTGATCCCCGGCCAGGAGGTCGAGCTGTGCCGCGCGCGGGCGGAGCGGCGTGACGCCCAGGTAATTATAGGCGAGGTCGGTGAGCATCCGGCCGCGCGGCGTGCGCTGCACGAAGCCCTGCTGGATGAGGTAGGGCTCGATCACCTCCTCGACCACATCGCGCTGATCGGCGAGCGCCGCAGCAATGGTTTCGGCGCCAACCGGACCGCCGCCGTAGTTCTCGGCCAGGGCGAGGAGGTAGCGGCGATCCATCGCATCGAACCCGCGCTCGTCGACCTCGAGCCGCCGCAGCGCCTGATCCGCGGCCGCGAGGTCGATGCGCTTCACGCCGGCGACCGCGGCGAAGTCGCGCACGCGCCGCAGCAGCCGCGCGGCGACGCGCGGCGTACCGCGCGAGCGCCGGGCGATCTCGGCGGCACCTTCAGGGGCGAGCTCGATCGCCAGCACGCGCGCGCCGCGGCTGACGATAAGTTCGAGCTCGTCCGGCGCATAGAAGACGAGGCGCAGCGGGATGCCGAAGCGCTCGCGCAGCGGCCGGGTGATCAGCCCGGAGCGGGTGGTCGCGCCGACGAGGGTGAAGGGCGGCAGATCGATCCGCACCGAGCGCGCCGCCGGACCCTCGCCGATGATCAGGTCAAGCTGGAAATCCTCCATTGCGGGATAGAGGATCTCCTCGACCGCCGGCGTCAGGCGGTGGATCTCGTCGATGAAGAGAACGTCGCGCGGCTGCAGATTGGTGAGAAGCGCGGCGAGATCGCCGGCGCGCTGGATCACCGGGCCCGAGGTGGCGCGAAACCCCACGCCCATCTCGCGCGCGACGATCTGCGCCAGGGTCGTCTTGCCGAGACCGGGCGGCCCGAAGAACAGCACATGGTCGAGCGACTCGCCGCGCCCGCGCGCCGCCGCGATGAAAACGCGCAGATTGTCGCGCACTTGTCTCTGGCCGACGAACTCGTCGAGGCTGAGCGGCCGGAGCGAGGCTTCGGCCGCGTCCTCGGCGCGCCGTTCGGGCATGACCATGCGCGGCTCGCTCATCGCGCGAGCTCCTGCAGTCCGGCGCGGATCAAGGCGTCGATCCTGGCCTCGGCGCCGAGGCGCTGCGCCGCCTGATTGACAGCGCTATAGGCATCGCTGCGGGAATAGCCGAGATTGATCAGGGCAGAGACCGCATCGGCCGCGGCGCCCGGCGGCGCGGCGACGGGTGCGCTCGTTGCCGCCGGCCCGAGCGCAATGCCGCCGACCTTGTCCTTGAGCTCATTGGCGATGCGCTGCGCCAGCTTCTGGCCGACGCCATCGGCGCGCGCGAGCGCCGCCTTGTCCTGCGCCATGATGGCAGTGGCGAGGGCTTCCGGCGGCAGCACGCTGAGGAGCGCGAGGGCCAGCTTGGCGCCGACGCCCTGGACCGTCGTCAGCAGCCGGAACCAGCCGCGCTCCGCCTCGTCGGCGAAGCCGTAGAGATGGATATGGTCCTCGCGCACATGGGTCTCGATGAGGAGGCGGACCGCCTCGCCGCGCGACGGCACGCGCACCAGGGTCCGCGACGAGGCGAAGACGAGGTAACCGACACCGTTGACGTCGACGACGACGCTGTCGGCCGCAGCCTGATCGACGATGCCGGCCAGCATCGCGATCATCGCGGCCCCCCCGCAGCGACGGATGCCTGCGCGCTCCACGCCCGCAAGGTCGAGGCGTGATGCGCATGGCAGATGGCGACGGCGAGCGCATCGGCGGCGTCCGGCGATTCCAGCACCGCACCCGGCAGCAACCGGCGCACCATCATCTCGACCTGCTGCTTGTCGGCATGGCCGACGCCGACCACCGATTTCTTGATCAGATTGGCCGAGTATTCGAACACGGGAAGGCCGCGCTCCGCGGGGGCGAGCAGCACCACACCCCGCGCCACGCCGAGCTTCAAGGTCGAAGCCGGGTTCTTGTTGACGAAGGTCTCCTCGACCGCGGCCGCCGCGGGCGCATAGCGCTCGATGATGTCGTTGAGCTGGCGGAAGAGATCGACGAGGCGCAGCGCCAGCGCCTCGCGGTCGCGCGAATGCACGACGCCGTCGGCGATATGGCTCAGGCGATTGCCCTCGGCGTCGATGACGCCCCATCCGGTGTGGCGCAGCCCCGGATCGAGTCCGATGAGGCGCATGGCGGTTCCCGTCCGGCGGGGTCAGGCGCTCAAGCGCGCCATGACGTCGTCCGAGACCTCGAAATTGGCGTAGACGTTCTGCACGTCGTCGCTGTCCTCCAAGGTTTCGAGCAGTTTGAAGAGCGCCTCCGCGGTCGCGCCCTCGACCGGAGCGAGCGTCTTCGGCCGCCACACGAGGCCGGCCGAGCTCGCCGCGCCGAAACGGCGCTCGAGCGCGTCGCGCAGCTCGTTGAGCGCTTCGGGCGCGACGGTGATCGCGTGCTCTTGCGGGCCGCTCTCGACATTGTCGGCCCCGGCCTCGGCAGCGGCCTCGAACATTGCATCGGCGGAAGCGGCCGAAGCGGGGTATGTGACCTGACCGAAGCGGTCGAAGAGGAAGCTCACGCTGTTGCTCTCGCCGAGATTGCCGCC
>JASHUO010000872.1 GCA_030039975.1 Alphaproteobacteria bacterium | reverse complement strand
TGACGCTCTATGAGCGCCACCCCCTGCGATTCTGGCAAGGCGTCGCCGCGCTGCTGGCCCTGGCGCTGCTGCTTTCATTGCTGCGGCACTGATCGTCGCTGACCTGCACGGTCGGCAGGCCCGCCATTCTTTATGCTTGACCATATCGTATTACTATATGGATATATCCGGTGGCGGCCCCGGGCGCGAAGCGTGCTCCGAGGCTCGGAACAATGACGTAAGGGAGGAAGCGATGCGCAGCAGGAACTGGCTCAGCGGTATCGTTTTGGGGGCGGGAATGGTTTTCGCCGCCTCGGCGGCGTCGGCGGTCACGATCGGCTTTTCGCAGGTGGGTGACGAGGGAGACTGGCGCCCGGCATTCTCCAAAGACATGCAGGACGAGGCCAAGAAGGAAGGTATCGATCTCAAATTCGCCGACGCGCAGGGCAAGGAAGAGAATCAGCTCAAAGCCGTCCGCGCCTTCATCGCCCAGAGGGTGGATGCCATCATCATCGCACCGGTGGTGGTTACCGGCTGGGACCAAGTCCTCAAAGAGGCGAAGGCGGCGAATATCCCGGTCTTCCTCGCCGACCGGGATGTCGACGTTGCCGACAAGTCGCTCTACGTCACGCGCATCTCCGCCGACTTCAATCTCGAAGGCCGCCTCGCCGGAGCGTGGTTGGCGGCAGCGAGCAAGGGTCGGTGCAACATCGTCGAGTTGCAGGGGACGACTGGCTCGGCTCCCGCCATCGAGCGCAAGAAAGGCTTCGAGTCCGTCATTGCCCTGTTTCCCGACATGAAGATCGTGAAATCGCAGAGCGGCGACTTCACCACCGATGGCGGCAAGAAGGTGATGGAGGCCTTCATCAAAGCAACCGACGGGCTGAAGGGCATCTGCGCGTCCTTCGCTCATAACGACAACATGCAGCTCGGCGCCATTCAGGCCATGAAGGAAGCCGGCCTCCATCCCGGCAAGGACGTGCTGATGGTCTCGGTCGACTACGTTCCGGCGATGGTCACGGAGCTCAAGGCCGGGGACGCCAATGCCTCGGTCGAGCTTCGTTCGGCCATCGGCAAGTACATCTATCCCGTCGTGCTCGAGTACCTGAAGGGCAAGAAAGATTGGCCGAAATGGGTGAAAATCCCATCCGACGTGCACACTGCGGCGGATGTGAAGTAACGACGATCACCGCGCCGGACGACCGGCACGAGCCGCGGAAAGGCACCGGTCCATCGGGGCGGGCCGGTTGCCTTCCCGGTCGCGGGGTCGGTTGATCGCGGCGGGCACGGGTCTTAACAATGGTCCGGCGAGAGCCAGGGGCTGGAATGGAAGACGCGGTTCCACGTATCGCGATGGTCGGCGTCTCGAAGAGCTTTCCCGGTGTGCGCGCCCTCGAGTCCGTCGATTTCTGCCTCCGAGCCGGCGAGGTGCACGCGCTCCTTGGCGAGAACGGCGCCGGCAAATCGACCCTCATCAAGATCATGACCGGCGCGCTGCGCCAGGACGCCGGAGAAATCCGCATCGATGGTCGCCCCGCGACCCTCGACAGTCCGGCGGCAGCGCGAACGCATGGCATCAGTACGGTCTATCAGGAGGTAAACCTCGTTCCGACCTTGTCGGTGACCAAGAATCTCACCCTCGAGCGTCAGCCGCGACGTTTCGGGCTCATCTCATGGCGCGATGCCGCAAAACGGGCGCGCGAGCGCCTCGCGCGCCTCAGCGTCGATATCGATGTCGAGCGGCCGCTGGGCGCCTATTCCGTGGCGATCCAGCAACTCGTCGCCATCGCCCGCGCGCTCGAGGAAGACACGCGGGTATTGGTGCTCGACGAACCGACCGCCAGCCTCGATGCCCGCGAGGTCGAACTGCTCTTTCAGATCCTGCGCGATCTCAAGCGGCAGAACATCGCCATCCTCTTCATCACCCACTTCATCGATCAGGTCTATCGGATCGCCGACCGCATCTCCGTGCTGCGCAACGGCCGCTTGGTGAGAACCGCAGCGGCGGTGGAACTGCATCGGCTGGAGCTGATCTCGCTGATGCTGGGCCGCGAGCTGGAGGCGGTCGATTCTGCGCCGCCGCCGGCCGCGGCGCCGGCCGCGGGCGAACCGCTGCTCGCCGCCGAAGGGCTCGGGCGGCGCCGGTACATGGGGGTGTTCGACCTCGTCATACGCGCCGGCGAGGTGGTTGGTCTTGCCGGCCTTCTCGGCTCCGGGCGGACCGAGACCGCCAAGCTCGTCTTCGGCGCGGTGCGGTCGGACACGGGGCGGGTTCGCTTCAAAGGTCGGCCGATCACGGCTCGCTCACCCCGCCGGTCGGTTCGGCTGGGAATCGGATTTTGCCCGGAGAACAGAAAGGCCGAAGGGATCATCTCCGAGCTCTCGGTACGCGAGAACATCGTGCTGGCGATGCAAACCAAGCGCGGCTGGCTGCGGCGGCTCCCCGTCGACGAGCAGAACCGCTTGGCGTCTGAAATGATCAACGTCTTGGCGATCGCCACGTCCGACGCTGAAAAGCCGGTGGGCCAGCTTTCCGGCGGCAACCAGCAAAAGGTCATCCTGGCGCGTTGGCTGGCCTCGAAGCCGCGCCTCCTCATCCTCGACGAACCGACACGCGGCATCGATGTCGGTGCGCATGCGGAGATCGTCGCGTTGATCCGGCGTCTGTGCAAAGAGGGGATGGCGCTCCTCGTCGCATCGTCCGAGCTGGAAGAGATCGTGGCGGTCAGCCATCGCGTCGCCGTCCTGCGCGACCGGTGCCACGTGGGTGAAATCGCGGGCGCCGGGGTGACCCGCGAAAACATCGTTCGGATGATCGCCGGCGGATGAGTCGCGAACACACAAACTCCGTTGGCTTGACGGCGTATCCACGCGCCGTGCTCGTCCGCCTCGCCGAGAAGCGCGCGGTTTGGCCGCTGCTGGCGTTGGCGCTCATTCTCGTCGTCGACGGCTTCATTAGCCCCGAGTTCTTCAGCATCCGCATCGTCGAAGGACACCTGTTCGGGAGCCTCGTTGACGTTGTCTACCGGAGCATGCCGACCGCCGTCGTCGCGCTCGGCATGGCGGTGGTGATCGGCACAAAGGGTATCGACCTCTCGGTCGGTGCCGTGATCGCAATCTGTGGCGCGATGATCACTTGGCGCCTTCACATGGGGGATCCGCCGCTGATCGTGCTCGGCGCCGCCCTCGCCGCCGCGCTGCTGTGCGGCTTGTGGAATGGCTTGCTCGTCGCCCTCCTCGACATTCAGCCCATCGTCGCGACACTCATCCTGATGGTGTCGGGCCGCGGTATCGCGCAGATGATCAATCTCCTCTACGGCGGAACCGACCCGAGCTTTTCCAGCGACTTTTTTGCCGCAATCAGCACCGGCCATCTCGCGATGTTGCCGAGTCGGCTGTTCGTCGGCGCCGGCATTTTCGCGCTGTTATGGCTGCTGATGCGCCGGACGGCATTCGGTCTCTTCGTCGAAGCCGTCGGCGGCAATGCCGCCGCCGCCGATCTGGCCGGGATCGACGCCAAGATGATCAAGCTTGCGGCTTATCTCGTCTCGGGCCTCTGCGCGGGCCTCGCCGGGGTCGTCATCACCGCCGATACCCATACCTCCGATCCGGTCAGCGCCGGGCTTTATATCGAGCTCGACGCCATCCTTGCGGTCGTGATCGGCGGCGGCTCGCTGGCCGGGGGCCGCGTCTATCTCGGTCTGACGCTGCTCGGCGCGCTGATCATTCAAAGTCTGACGACGTCCATCCTGATGAGCGGCGTTCCCCCCGAGTACAATCTGGTGGTCAAGGCTTTGGTGGTTCTGATCGTGTTGCTGTTGCAGTCGCACAAGTTTCGCGCACGGATCCGGCGTTCCGCAAGGCCGGCAGGAAAACATCTGCCATGAAGGAACGATACATCCCGATCGCGGGGACGATCTTCGTCTTCATCGCCCTCTTCCTGACCGGAGGGGCGCTGTACAAGCATTTCCTGTCGACGCTGGTGTTGGGCGATCTGCTCGCCGACAATGCCTTCATCATCATCGCCGCGATCGGAACGACCTTCGTCATCATCTCCGGCGGGATCGATCTTTCGATCGGCTCGATGATCGGCTTCGTCGGGGTCGTCATGGCCGGTCTCGTCGGCCACGGCTGGCATCCCTTGGCAGCGGCGGCGGCCATGATCGCTTTCGGGGTCCTCTACGGCGGCATCGTGGGATGGATCATCGACATCTGCGACATTCAGCCTTTCATCATTACGCTGGCGGGGTTGTTCCTGTTGCGCGGCAGCTGCTTCATGGTCAGTCTCGATTCCGTGCCGATCAAACATTCCTTCGTCGACGCCTTCTCCGCCTGGCGCATTCCGCTTCCCGGCTCCGGTTTCCTGACGAGCTCGGCCATCGTCATGTTGCTGGCCTTGCTCGCCGGCGTGGTCATCGCTCATTTCACGCGCTTCGGAACCAATGTGTACGCCCTTGGCGGCGATCGCACCTCGGCGGCGCTGATGGGTGTGCCGATCCGACGCACGACGGTCATGATCTATGCTCTCGGCGGTTTCTACAGCGCCCTCGGCGGCGTGATCTACGCGCTCTACACGGCCTCGGGCTACCCGTTGGCGGGGTCCGGGGTCGAGCTCGATGCCATCGCCGCGGTGGTGCTCGGCGGCACGTTGCTCACCGGCGGCGTCGGTCTGGTCGTCGGCACTCTCTTCGGCGGACTGATCTCGGGCTTGATCGCCACGATCATCGATTTCGACGGGACGCTGACCAGTGCCTGGGCCAGGGTCGTCGTCGGTCTGCTGCTTTTCCTCTTCATCCTGGCTCAGCGGACCCTGATCGGCACCCGCAACGCTTTGCGCCAATCCATCGGATGAGCAAGCGGGCACAGAGGCGCCGGCGGCGCGCCGCTCGCGACGTTGGTCCGAAGGCCGATGTCATGGCGGTGAATACCACCCTCGCGCCGCGGCGCGCGGGGGATTCCGTCCGGCTGACGCGCAACATCCACGATTATCTCGCCAACCGGCTCGGCACCGAGATCATCAGCGGCGCCTTCCCGCCGGGCTCGTTGTTGCCCAACGAACAGGTCCTGCTTCAGCGCTTCGGCGTGTCGCGTACGGCCTTGCGCGAGGCCTATCGCGCGCTCAACGCCAAGGGCTTGATCGTGTCCCGACCGAAGATCGGCACGCGCGTTCGCCCGAAGGCGGATTGGAACATGCTCGATCCCGACGTGCTGGCTTGGCATCTGCAGACCGCGCCGACCGCCGCCGTCGTCGAGCACCTCTTCCAACTGCGCCAAATGGTCGAGCCGCCGGCGGCGGCGTTGGCCGCCGCGTCCCGCGACGACAGGTCGATGGCACGCATTGCCGCCGCCTATGCCGACATGGAGCGCTTCAAGGACGGCTCGGGCGACCTCATTTCCGCCGATCTGCGATTCCACCAGGCGATTCTCGAAGCCACCGGCAATCACTTCATCGGCGCCTTCGGCAGCCTCATCCACGCCGCGCTGATCTGTACCTTCGAGCGCGGCTGGCAGAGCGCGGCCACGATGCGGCAGAATCGACTGCTTCAGCATCGTGGCGTGCTCGAAGCGATCGTTGATGGCGAGCCCGATCAGGCGCGCAGTCGAATGGAGGCGCTGCTGCGCGACTCGGTTGACGACGTGCTGCGCTCGCTGCGCCGCAGAGCGCGCAGCGGCGCGTCGGCGGGCGAATGGTCCTACCCGCAAGATCCTTCGACGGGGCATGGATGGGCCGGCAAGTGAGGTTTCCCGGTAATCCCGCGAAAATCCCGTCTGCGCGCCCGCGACCAGGGTGAGGCAAATTGGCGACGGCACAAAGAAAATCGCCTCATCCTGAGCTGGCGCGCGGAGCGCGCCTGTCGAAGCACGCACGGCATTGATCCCAGCATCACCTCACCGCTTCGCTTCCCGCGCGAGGCCGGCGGCGGCGAGGGCCGCGAGGTAGCGTTGCCAGCGCTCGCCCTGCTCGCGGCCGAGCTCGTAGAGATAGCTCCAAGAGTAGATGCCGGTGTCGTGCAGATCGTCGAAGACGAGGCGCACGGCATAATTGCCGACCGGCTCGACGGCGGTGATGCCGACCTCGGCGCGGCCGGCGATCAGCGTCTTCTGGCCGGGCCCGTGGCCCTGCACCTCGGCCGATGGGCTCTCGACGCGCAGATACTCCGCCGGCAGGCGAAAGCGCGCGCCATCCTCGAACAACAGTTCCAGCACTTTCTCCGCCCGCTTCAAGCGGATCTCGACCGGCCAATGCGTCGTGCCGGATGGGGTCACGGCGGCGGCGCCGGCGTGCCCTTGAGCCGCGCCTTCTCGGCGTCGTCGAGCGGCCGCGCCTCATCGACCAGCATGATCGGAATGCCGTCGCGGATCGGATAAGCCAAGCCGGCGTCGACGCTGATCAGCTCCTGCGCCGCGCGGTCATAGTGGAGCGGCGCCTTGGTCAGCGGGCAGACCAGGATCTCGAGCAGCCGCGGATCGATCTCCGGCGCATGATCGGACATGACTCCCTCCGGCGGTCAGTGGCGCGCGCCCTCGGCGCGCTCGGCGCCGCTGTGGATGGACATCTCGACGAGCGCGGTGAGGAGCCGCGCGCGCTCGGCGAGATCGCGCGCCTCGAGCAGCGCCTGCTTCTCGGCCGGCTGGAACGGCGCCACCATCGCCACCGTGGAGACGAGCCGCTCATCCGGCGTTGCTTCCACCGCCGCCCAATCGGCGGCGACGCCCTGACGCTCGAGGAAGGGCTTCAGCGCCGCCAGCAAGCGCGTGCGATCGATCGTGCCGTTACCGGGTGCGAGATCAGCGCGATAAGGCTGCCAATCCGGCACGACGCGGCGATAGAGCTGCGCGCGCGGCAGCTCGCGCGCGATGTCGAAGCGGGCGAGGCCCGAAAGCGTGATGAGATAGCGCCCGTCATCGGTCTCGCTGAACGAGACCATGCGCCCGGCGCAGCCCGTGCGGTAGACCGGCGGATCGCCGGCATCGCCTGCGCCCTCTTGCGGCTGCACCATGCCGATGAGCCGCTCGCCCTTGAGCGCATCCGCCGTCATGGCGAGATAGCGCTCCTCGAAGATGTTGAGCGGCAGCCGGCCGCGCGGCAACAGCAGCACGCCGGTCAAGGGGAAGATCGGCAGGCTCGCCGGCAGCGCGTCGAAACCGGGATCGAAACGCCCGCTCATGCGAAGAGGATCGAGGAGAGGCGCTTTCTCGCCGCAACGGTGAGCGGGTCGGCATGGCCGAGCGCCTCGAAGAACTTGACGAGCTGCTTTCGCGCCGCCTCCTCGTTCCATTTGCGGTCGCGCTTGACGAGGTCGAGGAGCTCGTCGACAGCCTCGGCGCGCTGGCCCGAGGCGAACAGCGCCGAGGCCAGCTCGTAGCGCGCCTCGTGATCATTGGCGTTCTGCTGCAGCCGCTGGCGCAGCTCGCCGACCGCGCCTTGCGCCTTGCTGCCGGCCTCCGCCAGCTCCAGCGCGGCGCGCGCCGCGGCGATCTCGGCATGCCCGGCATGCTCCTTTGGCACGCGCTCGAGCAGCTGGCGCGCCTTGGCGAACTCTTTGCGGCCGATGGCGATGCGCGCGAGTCCCGCGGTCGCAACCGGGTTGCCGGGCTCGTGCTGCAGCACCTGGGTAAAGATATTGGCGGCGCGCGCCGCGTCGCCGGCGCCCAGCGCCTCCTGCGCCAGGGCGAGGGCCTCGTCGATCGGCGAAGGACCGGCGGCGGCATTGGCGGCAAGCCGGCCGACGAACTGCTTGACCTGGCTTTCCGGGAGCGCGCCGACGAAACCGTCGACCGGGCGGCCGTCCTTGAAGGCATAGACCGCCGGAATCGACTGGATGCGCATCTGCTGCGCCAGCTCCGGGTTCTCGTCGATGTTGATCTTCACCATGCGCACGGCGCCGCGCGCCTCGCGCACGGCTTTCTCGAGCGCCGGGCCGAGCTGCTTGCACGGCCCGCACCACGGCGCCCAGAAATCGACGACCACAGCCGCGTCGTGCGAGGCGTCGATCACATCGGCCATGAAGGTCGCGGTCGAGCCGTTCTTGATGAGATTGGCGGTGTCCGCCGGGGCGGGCGCGCCGCCGAGAATCGGTTCCATAGGCGTTAATTCCTCAGATTTTCCCCTAAGATGGCGGCAGAGGCGGGTCCTGACAAGCACCCGCTTCCCCAGCGCCCCGGTCGAGCCCGGCGAGCTCCAGCACTCGCGCCGGATGCCCGCAATCGGCGATAAAACGGCGGAGATCTGCCGCGGAAATGGCGGTCGTCGCGGTATTGACCAGGGGATGATAGTTGACCGGATCCTGCCGCAGCATGTCGGCATCGAGGACGACGCGGACGCGATGGGCCCGGTCGTTCATCAGTGCAAACGGCGTGACGCTGCCCGGCGTCACCCCCAGCACCTCCAGCAGCAGCGCCGGGCTTCCGAAGGAGAAGCGCGGCGCGCCCAGGCTGTCGGCCAGCGCTTTCAGGTCGGGGCGGCGGTCCTCGAGCACGACGACGAGCCAGAGCCCGTCCTTGCGGTCACGCAGGAAGAGGCTCTTGCAATGCGCGCCGGGCAGCGTGCCGCGCAGCATCACCGATTCCGCGACGGTATGGAGCGGCGGATGGCGGTGCGTCACATGATGGATGCCGAGCGCATCGAGGCGGGCGAAAAGCTCTTCTGGTGTTGCCGGCATCGCTCAGTGCAACGGCCCTTTGGTCCAGCGGAAGCCGGTGAGGATGCCGTTGTCGAAGCGGCATTCGACGGCGATGTCATGCAGCAGCGGGCTGCCCGCCGGCAGGTCGGGCCGCTCGCCTTCGGCGGTGACGATGCTGGTGGCGAAGCTCTGCTGCTCCTGTGACACCAGCGCTTTTTTCGTCACTTCGATCTCGGTCTGGGGAAAGGCTTGCTGCATCGCATCGCCGCAGCGGTCGAGCAGGCTCTCGTCGCGCAGCCTGGTGCCGCAGCCGGCGAGACCGAGCGCAGAGCAGAAGAGGCAGGCCAGGACGGCGGCGCGGTGCATCGGCGGATACTGGCGCGGCGCGGCGGCGGATTCAAACTAGGCCGCAGGCTTGCAAAGCCGCCGCGCCTTTGTATGATCCCGCCCCTTGGGGCGCGGGCGTAGCTCAGGGGTAGAGCACAACCTTGCCAAGGTTGGGGTCGAGGGTTCGAATCCCTTCGCCCGCTCCAGGATTTTCAAAGACTTGGCACAAATCGTCGGGCGAAAAAATTGGCATAGCTACCGGGTAGCTACCGGCCCGAGGTGTGCTTGTGCTATGAGTGAGCGCTGGGTGAGAATCTTGGGCCTTACATCGTTACAGTGCAGCATCAGAAGGCCGTGCGGAGGGCTAATCCACGAGGTTGTGGAATT
>JASHUO010000871.1 GCA_030039975.1 Alphaproteobacteria bacterium | reverse complement strand
TGTTGCCCGGGAAGACCGGGGGCGTGGCACTGTACGCAATTCTTCTGCTGCGTCAGCGCCGGTCCGGCAGCCAGCGCAGCACTGCTCGAATGCCGCGACGGAGCCCACGGCTTCAAGGACTCGTAATACTTGGCAAGGTTGCCGAGGTCGTTGTCGCTAAGCGGCTTGGCGATGGGCCCCATGATTTCGGAAGGGCGGTGGCCGTTGCGGAATTGGAACAGCGCCAGCACGACATAATCGTTCCATTGGCCGCCGATCGACGGCACCGTCGGCTGCTCGGAGACGCCGTCCTTGCCATGGCAGGGCATGCACATCGCCTCGGCCTTTTGCCGCCCGGCCTCGGCGTCGTAGGCCAAGGCCGGAGCGGCAGCGAGCCATAGCGTGCAGAGTCCGGCGAGGAAAAGGCGTGGTGCGCGGCTCACGTCTTGTTGTAGGAAATGCGGTAGATCGCACCGTTCCAGTCGTCCGAGACGAGCAGCGAACCGTCGGGCATCACCTGGACGTCGACCACCCGCGCCAGAATCTTCTGGCCGTCGAGCAGCCCGGTCAGGAACGGTTCGGTTTTCACGACCTTGGTGCCGCTCGGATCGAGGATCACGCGGGTCAGGTTGTAGCCCGACTTCTCGCTGCGGTTCCACGAGCCGTGCTCGGCGACGATGATGTTGTTCTTCCAGTCGGCCGGGAACATGTTGCCGGTATAAAAGCGCATGCCGAGCGAAGCCACATGCGGCCCGAGCTTGACTTCAGGCGGCACGAAATCGGCACAGTTCGCGTATTTGCCGTAGACCGGGTCGAGGGTGTCGCCCTGGTGGCAGAACGGATAGCCGAAATTCTCGCCCTGTCGTGTCGCGTGATTGAGCTTGTCGGAGGGAGAGTTCTCGCCGAGCCAGTCCCGACCGTTATCGGTGAACCAGAGCTGCTGGGTCACCGGGCTGAACGCCATGCCGACGCTGTTGCGCACCCCTCGCGCATAGACCTGCAGATGATGCTGATCGGGTTGGACTCTGAGGATGGCGGCCTGGACGTAGTTGGGCATGGTGATGTTGGTCGGCGAGCCCTGGTTGAAATAGAGCCAGCCGTCGGGTCCCATCACCATGAACTTCCAGAAATGCCCGTCCTGGTGCGGCAGCCCCTCGATCACGACGTCCGGCTCGGGTGGGCTGTCGAGATGGTCCTCGATATCGTCGTAGCGCAGGATACGCTCGCGCTCGGCGACGTAGAGCGTACCGTTCGAAAACGCGAGGCCGTTCGGCGCGTTGAGTCCCGTCAGGATCTTTTTGACCTCGCGGCGACCGCCTTTGTCGACGATGGCGAAGACCCCGTCATGCGTCCGCTGGCCGACGAAGAGGGTGCCCTTGGTGCCCAGCGTCATCGAGCGCGCTTCCTGCAGATCGCCCGCCCAGAGCTCGATCTTGAAGCCGGCCGGCACCTTGAAGTGGTCGATCGGGATTTCGCTTGCGGGATGGCCGAGCATGTTCGCGACGTTCGGATGGAGCGGCGAGCTCTTCTCCTCTGGCGTCATGCCTTCCATCCACGACGGTTGGCCTTGGGCCTGCGGCGCGTGCGCGCCCAGCGTTGGCGCTTGCGCCGCGGGGCTTGCCGCCGGCGCCGCTGTCTGGGCGCTCGCGGTTTGTGGGCCGAGCCAGCTGATACAGACGGCCAGCGCGCCCCAACCAATATGTTGGAACTTCATTGCGATCCTCCCTCATGACGGCGATCGTTTGCTTCGTCGCCCTACAACTTATGCGCCATTCTACGCGTGAGCGAAAAACGCGCTCAAGCAATTCGACCAAACGCGATTACCGCCGGCGCGCCGGACGACTTTTCTGGGGGTGCTCACGCAGCGGCGAGCGAAATCCCCAACGCCTCGACTTGGGGGGCGATGCGCGGCGTGATGAGCCCCACCTTTCTCAGGTTGCGCACCAGGCCGACGTGCAGGTCCCGTCGGAAGAACTTGCGGAAGGCGGTCTCGTCGCCGCCCGCCGCCCGCGCCCGCCGCAAGCGCTTGATCTCGTCGATCTCGCTGCGGCTGAAGCCCATTTCCTCATAGGCCGCGAGCGGGAAGATCCCGGTGAGCGTCCGTTGCAGCGCCCATACCGCGAAATCCTCCATCTCGCGCCGCTCGGCCGCGCTCGCCTCGGCCACCAGCGCCGGCAGCGACAGCATGCCAAAGCCCATATGGCGCGCTTCGTCCTGGAGAATCCGTCGGCAGACCTGGCAGAGGACCTTATCCTTCGACGATTCCGCGAGCATGCGGAAGAGCGAGACGGCGAACGTCTCGGCGACGAGCTGCAGCCCGATGGTCTTGAGATACCAGGCCGAAGTGCCGAGCAGCGTGTCGAAGATTTCGCGGACATTGCCGGCGAGGGGATAGTTTTGTCCTTCCAGGCGAAGCACAAAATAGCGGTGCAGCACCTCGTTGTGTCGAGCCTCGTCGACCACTTGCGTCGCTTGGAACAGCTTGGCGTCCTGTCCCGCGACGTTTTCGACGAGCTGACTGCAGACCAGCATGGCGCCGTGCTCGCCATGCATCAATGTCGAGAGGCGCCAGCGCGCGACGCTGCGGTTGAGCTCGACGCGCGCAGCGGGATCGAGGCGGTCCCAGAACGGCGTGCCGTGAATGTCGACGAGATCATCGGCGATAAGGCCGCCATCGCTGTCGAGGGGCTGCGCCCAGTCGATGTCGCTGGCGGCGTTCCACTGGTCGAGCTTCGCCTGCTCGTAAAGCCGGCGCAAATCGGCATGCTCGCCATCATAGTCATGGCGAAAATAGGCTGTGTTCCGAATCTCGATCTGGTGCCCGCGCTCCATGACGCACCTCCGCACCGCAACCTCTAGAATATCCGGAAATCCGGTCTCAGGTCAAAGGCGCTTGCGCTCGGCGGGTCCCGGTCAGCCGACGACCCCCAGACCGCGCAGCTCGGCGATCTTTTCCTCTGCGATGCCGAGGTCGCGCAAAATCGCGTCGCTGTGCTCGCCGACCATTGGCGCCGGCGCCGCTTCTGCCTTGTCCACGCCATCCATCCACAGCGGGCTGCTGACGGTGTAGCCATCGCCGAGCGGCACGATCACGCCATTCTCCCGCATCTGTCGATCATGCAGCGCTTCGCCGGCCTGCGCGACCAGCGCCACCACCATGCCTTTCGACTCGAGAAGGCGCATCCATTCCGCGCCGTCGCGCTGCAGAAAGACCTCA
>JASHUO010000870.1 GCA_030039975.1 Alphaproteobacteria bacterium | reverse complement strand
TGTTCTTTGCCCTGATCCTGCTGCACATCGCCGCCGCACTCTTCCACGCGCTCGTCCGCCGCGACGGCGTCTTCGACGCCATGGCGCCCGTGCCGACTCGCAAAGCTGCGCCTGCCGATCGCAACGTCGCGCCCGCCGAATGAGCGGCGATTCTGCGGCTACGCTGATCCTGGCGACAGAGATGCAGGTCAACCTGATGGAAGGCGAGCAAGCGCGGCTGCGCTACACGACGACCGGCAACGTCGAGGCCTGGAATTACTGGGCGTTAGGCCTGTCCCATTTTCGCCAGGCCGTCACCAAGGACAAGGTCGGCGCCGCGCGGCCCCATTGGGAGAAAGCGCTTGCGCTCGACCCGACCTCCGCGGCGCTCAACGCGATGCTTGGCTTCGTGCATTACTTCGACGCCCGGTTCGGCTGGTGGGACGACCGCGAGACCGCCCTTGCCAAGGCGAAGGCCTATGCCGACAGAGCGCTCGAGCTCGATCCCGACAATGCCGACGCGCATACGGCGTCAAGCGTCGTGCTGATGTTGAATAGGCGCTTCGACGACGCTCTCGCCCACGTCAGAAAAGCGGTGCGGCTGGCGCCGGGTTCGGCAGACGCGGCGATCTTCGCATGCCTCGTTCTCGCCTCATCGGCACTGCCTGAAGAGGCGGCGGCGCAGGGCGAGAGAGCGATGACCCTCAGCCCCAATCATCCACCTTACTATTTAGGCATCCTCGGAAACGCCTACCGCCTGTCGGGAAGGATCGAGGAGGGCATCACCGCGTTCAGAGCCTACCATGCCCGCAGTCCGGGATTCGGCCTTGCCGACCTCGTCATCACCTATCAGCAAAGCGGCCGGCTGGAGCAAGCGAAGCGATTGGCGGAAGAACTGCTCGCCATCCGTCGCAGCTTCACGGTCGCCGCCTGGCTGAATACGCAATTTCGCCGCGACACTGAACAGGTCGAGGCCGATGCCGCGGCCCTCCGTGCGGCAGGACTTCCTCCGGGATGATGGCGGAGCGTTATGGTGATATCGTCGTGCTGCTCTCCCCGCCTCTACTCCGCCGCAGCGCGCGCCGCCGCACGCGCGGCAGCGCGGCGCGGCAGGTCGAGCGCCAGCGCCGCGACCAAAGCCGAGACCAGCGAGAAGACCGCCAGGCCGTAGAGCCCGCCGGCGAAGCTGCCAGTCACGTCCTTGGCGATGCCGACGACGGACGGACCGAAGAAGCCGCCGAGATTGCCGAGCGAGTTGATCCACGCGATGCTCGCCGCCGCCGCCGCGCCGGTGAGGAAGGTCGACGGCATGGTCCAGAACGGCCCCTTCGTGCCGTAGAACCCGATCGCCGCGAGCGACATGCCGAGCAGCGACCACCAGGTGCCGACGAAGTAGCCGGCGAAGACGAGGCCGATGGTGGCGACGACGCAGGCGGCGAACAGGTTCCAGCGCCGCTCGCCCGTCCAGTCGGAGAACCAGCCCCAGCACACCATGCTGAGGGAGCCGCAGAGATAGGGGATCATCGCCACCCAGCCGACCTGCATGTTGGTGAGGCCGAGCTGCTTCACGATCTGCGGCAGGAAGATCAGCATGCCGAGGCTCGCGGTAACGATGCCGAAGAAATTGAGCGACAACAGCAGCACCTTGGGCTCCCAGAAAGAGCGCAACAGGCTGATCTTATGCCGGGCTTCGATCTGGCGGCGCTCCTCCGTCATCTCGGCAGTGAGCCAGCTACGCTCCTCGTCGGTGAGCCAGCGCGCTTCCGACGGCCGATCGGTGATCACGAACAGCACGGCGAAGCCGAGCAGCACCGTCGGCACCGCTTCGGCGAGATACATCCATCTCCAGCCGGCAAGGCCCCAAAGTCCGTTCAGCTCCATGATGCCGGTGGAGAGCGGGGCGCCAAAGGCGGCGGCGAGCGGCAGCGCCAGGGTGAACCAGGCGATGACGCGGGCGCGGTGACGGTCGGGGAACCAGTAGGTCAGGAAGAGCACGATGCCGGGATAGAACCCCGCTTCGGCAAGGCCGAGCAGGAAGCGCACCGTCATGAAGCTCCACGGCCCGGTGCAGAAGGCGGTCGCGCCCGCCAGCAGACCCCAGGTCACCATGATGCGCGCAATCCACAGCCGCGCGCCAACCTTCTCGAGGATGAGGTTGCTCGGCACCTCGAAGAGAAAATAGCCCCAGAAGAAGGCGCCGGCGGCCATGCCGAAGGTCGAGGCATCGAGCCCCAGATCCTTGTTCATGGTGAGCGCGGCGAAGCCGACATTGATGCGGTCGAGATAACACAGGAAATATGTCAGGATCGCAAAGGGCACCAGCCGCAGGTAGACCTTGCGCATGGTCGCGCGCTCGAGCGTCCGGTTCATAGGCTCTCCCCTTGAAATGACCCGCCGGTTGGCCCGGTTTTGACGGGAGCATACGATGCCACGGTGCCGGCGGGAACCGGCAAATGCCGCGTACTCACCCGCCGCGATCAGTCATAGGCGCCGCGCGGGGTGCGCCGGCTCAGCAGCACGCGGCGCTGGCGCAGATCGTCGATGACGCTCTCCGCGATCTGGCGCTCTGCCAGGATCTCGGCATTGTGCTCGCCCTGATAGGCTGG
>JASHUO010000869.1 GCA_030039975.1 Alphaproteobacteria bacterium | reverse complement strand
GATGGGATGGACCCGCAGGAATCCGGCGAGATTCTGGACCTTCTGTTCCGCCACCAGGAGCGCTCCGATTACCTCTACACGCATCGCTGGAGCGTGGGAGACGTGCTGATGTGGGACAATATCGGGACCAATCACAACGCGGTGGCCGATTACCTGCCGGACGAGCCGCGGCGGATGCTGCGCGTGCAGGTGATGGCGGATCGTTACGCCGCCGCGCTGTAGTCCGTCAGTCGCGGTCGTGTCATGTCCGTCTCCTCACCCGTTCGTGAGCCAGACCGCCACCACGACGGCGACGATAGCGATCGCCATGGCAACGCCTCTCCAGTCGGTCCACCTGTCATTCATGGCGGCGAAGTGGGATCTGGCGCGCCGACGCAATGTGACCGGGATCACACGCTGTTCTGCATAACGGCGGCGAGACCGTTAGACGCGTAGCCCAAGAAAAGCCCGGCCACGTCCCGCCGAGCACAGGATCGCCCACCGTCGTCGCGCCAGTGCCCCCGTGAGCACACTGGACAGCGCGTTCATTGCGCTTTGCCGCTCGGCCAAGGTGATCGGCCGCGATCCCGAGGCCTGTCTCGAGGCGCGCCCGAGTCGCGCAAATCCGTTCCAGCATCGCTGCACAAAGAGCCCGTAACGGGATTGAAGCGGCGGCCACGGCGGAGTCGCGGCCGCCGTCGACTCGACCGCACTGCGCCGCGACTCGGACGCGACGCATGCGAATCGACGGTGCGATCGCGAGAGACCTTGCACGTGATGTGCGAAGCGTGAGAGCGTACGCGCGGCGCTGGATTGAAAATGAGCGCCGCTCTGGAGTGAAACCAGACCGCTATTGCGTCGAGCGGAATGAGTCGGCGCAACGCAAAGGAAAGCACATGGCAGCGAGAAAGAAAGCAGCCAAGAAGAAGACGGCGAAGAAGGCAAAGCGTAAGGCCAAGAAGAAGTAGCCCCGGCCCCACGCCGTCACGATCTCGGTAGCCCCCTGGCCGAGATCGTGATGGCGCGGGAAGGGCAGGGCAGCAGGGTTACGGATGGATAGATCGCGATCGAGCGCATGGGCGCGATCGCTCGGAAGATTGGGGGGCCGAAACCGCCTCGGCCAGCGTCATCGGCCGATCTTCTGCAAGAACGCCTGCAAATCGGCGAAGTCGAAGTAGCCGCGTCGCTTCGTGTCGATATCCGAGAAACGGATCGCGTCGGTTATCTCGACGCCGTCGAGCGTGCCGTCATGGTCCGTATCCGCCTTGTCGAAGAACGCGCGCGAGAGGCGGGTCTCGTCGAAGGTCAGGGGCTTCATCTCGTAATCGCCGGTGGGACGGTGGCGGAAGTAGAAGGCGTTCAGCTTCGTCTGCTCGAATTGAACCCTGCTCACATGCCCGTTGCTGTCGGGGCCGAGCGTCGCGAAGATCTCGCGTGCTTCCTTGTCGGTGAAGCTCGCCGCCGGCGCCATCGCACCCATCAGCCCCAACCCGAAGGCTAGGCAGGCGGCGAGCGAAAGCCAGCGCGATTGACCTTGGGCCATAGCACCAACCCTTCCTGTGACGGCCTTCCCCCTCCGTTGGTCTAGCTCACCGGCCACAAAGGCGAAACCGGCGCGTGCTCAGGCGCGCATCGCTTGATCTACGCCCGCGAAACTGGCGCCCCAAGCGCGTCCGGCCGAGCTCCTGTGACCGCGCTCGCGGCATGAAAACCTGGTCGCGTCCGAATACCGCGAGCATGGTTTCGGCCGATATGTGACGCTCTCGACCGATATGAATGACGTGGCGGTACCAGAGAGGAGACCCACATGGCGTCCATCCATAAGGAGATCGAGATCAACGCCGAGCCGGCGCGCGCCTGGGCCGCGATTCGCGATGTCGGCGCGGTCCACCGGCGCCTTGCGCCGGGCTACGTCGTCGATGTCCGCCTCGAGGAGGATGTGCGCATCGTCTCGTTTGCCGACGGCCGGGTGATCCGTGAAGTCATCGTCGGCATCGACGATACGGCGTGCCGCCTCGCCTATGCCGCGGTCGGGGTCGCGGAGCGCAAGCACCACAACGCTTCCCTGCAGGTCTTTCCCATGGGTGACGGCGCGAGCCGCGTCGTGTGGATTACCGACGTATTGCCCGATGAAGCCGCAGGTCAGATCGCGGCGAATATGGAAAAAGGGCTGGCTGCCGTGAAAACTCATCTCGAACGAGCCGATTAGGAGCGGGGTCGGTCCAGGTCCAACCGGTCGCGTCACATCCGACGACCGGGGCGCCCGTTCTGAGTTCGCGCTTCTTCCGCGGAGACGGCGAAGGCGACACTGCTTATCGCCTCAGCATTGCCGCAGACAATCCGAACTTGTGCGCGAAGCCATCGATGCGCAGGATCTGCGTCGAGGCGCGGGTGCCAAGCCTGGCTGATGACCATGCTCTTCGTCTCGAAGGGCAGGTCGAAGGTCTTCACCGCAAGCCGGCCGATCGTTCTCTGCCGGCCCAAGCTGGCGGGAATGGCGGCCACGAGATCGGAGCCGGCCGCGACAAAAACTGCCGCTGCGTGGCTGGGAACGACGAGCGCGACCACCCGAGCCAATCCGAGGGCGGCGAGCGCATCATCGATTGGCCCGCGCGTCCTGCCGCGACGCGACGCGACGACGTGAGGGAATCCCGCAATGCGCTTTGCCGTGACCCTTCCCTTGGCCAGGGGGTGACCGAGCCGTACCGCGCCCACTAGGCGTTCTCGGAACAGCGTCTGGATTTTTATCTCCGGACCCGTGTCCTCGATGACACCGATGTCGAGATCGATGCGGCCGTCGCGAAGCGCGGCGACATCCTCGTCGCCCTCGGGAGCGAAGTGCAAGGAAAGGCCTGGGGCCTCGAGGTGGAGAAGGCTGGTCAGCTCCGCCGCAAAGGTAGAGATGAAACCCTCGTTTGCGCGGATTGTGAGCGTTCTCCGCAGCGAGGCCAAATCGACCCGATCGGGCCGCAGAACCGCGTCCGCTGCTTCGATGAGCTGCCGCACCTGCGGACGCAGGGCTTCCGCACGCGCCGTCAGCACGAGGCGCCGCCCGGCACGCACGAGGATCGGATCCCCGGTTGCGCGGCGGATGCGGCCAAGCGTACGGCTCATCGCCGATACGCTCCGGTTCATCCGGGCGGCGGCAGCGGTTACGCTGGCTTCCTGCAGCAATAGGTCGAGGGCGGTGAGCAGCCCTAGATCCGGGATTTGCACGAAACGCAATTATACCTGTCCGACTTTGCGCTGGAAGAGGCGCAGGAACGACGGCACTTTTGCCGATGCGACCCGTCAACGAGGGCAGCATCCCCGACCGAATGAGAGGCCGGCAGGATCGCGCAAGCGTCGGAGCACGAGCCTCGAATGTCGACCAGACGAGCGCCTGAAGGACTGCCGATAGCGCCGCGACAGCGCAGCCTCATCTTCGCCGCCTGCATGATGGCAACCTTCATGGCGGCGGTGGAAAGCACGATCGTAGCGACGGCGATGCCGACGATCGTCGCCGATCTCGGCGAGTTCCGCCTCTTCACCTGGGTCTTCGGCGCCTATCTGCTGACGCAGGCGGTGAGCGTGCCGATCTATGGCCGGCTCGCCGATCTCTATGGCCGCAAGCGCATCTTCTTCGCCGGCGCGGGTCTCTTCCTCGTCGGCTCGACCTTGTGCGGCTTCGCCCGCGGCATGCTGACGCTCATCCTGTTCCGGGCGGTTCAGGGCGTGGGCGCCGGCGCGGTGCAGCCGCTGGCCTACACCATCGTCGGCGATATCTACACCCCGACCGAGCGGGCGCGCCTGCAGGGTTTGCTCTCGGGCGTCTTCGGCGTCGCCGCGGTGGTCGGTCCATCGCTGGGCGCCTTCCTGGTGCAGGAGGCGAGCTGGCCCGTCGTGTTCTGGGTCAACCTGCCGATCGGCGCGGCTGCGATCGCCATGATCGCCCTCTTCCTGCACGAGGAGCCGCCGGCGCGCCGGCACCGGATCGACTATCAGGGATCGCTGCTGCTGCTGCTTGGTGGCGGCCTGGTGATGACGGCGCTGGTCGGGGCGGCGAGCTTCGGGCGGGCGACGGTCGCGCTCTTCGCCGGCGGTGGCGCGGCGGCGCTGGGGCTGCTGCTATGGCATGAGCGCCGCGTCGACGAGCCGATGCTGCCGCTCACGCTCTGGCGCAATCGCGTGGTCGCGCTCGGCAGTCTCGGTGGCTTCACCATCGGCGCGATCATGATCGGCGTCGCGGGATTCCTGCCAACCTATGTGCAAGGCGTGATGGGCAGAAGCGCCGGCACGGCGGGGGCTGCGCTCGGCGCCATGTCGGTGAGCTGGGCGGTGGCCAGCGTCATCGCCGGCCGCGTCATGATCCGTACCAGCTTCCGCCTCACCGCGATCATCGGCAGTGTGACGCTCATCACCGGCAGCGCGGCGCTGATCGCGATGAGCCCGCGCAGCGGTCCGCTCTGGGCGGGGGTGGGCGCCTTGCTGATCGGCATCGGCATGGGCTTTTGCAACACCACCTATCTCGTCGCCGTGCAAGCGTCGGTGAGCCTGCGCGAGCGCGGCGCCGCCACCGCGTCGAGCATGTTCATGCGCCTCGTCGGCCAAGCCGGTGGTGCGGCCCTGTTCGGTGCCGTGCTCAATGCGGGGATGTTGCGGCAAGTGCCGCAAGTGGACGCGACCGTCGAGCGGCTCATGGATCCCGCATTGCGGGCGGGCCTCGGCGCTGCGGAGGTGGCTCGGCTCAGCGCCGCCATGGCCGGTGCGCTCGCCCATGTCTACCTGATCAGCGCCGTGCTGGGGCTAATCGCGCTCGGGCTCGCGGCGGCGCTGCCCGCCCGGCTCAGCCCGACCCGAACGGCAGGGCACGGTTGACGCGCCTGCGCGCGATTGACTTGCCCGGCGCGGTTCAGGCGGCAGCCATCGCCGCGGTTCGGTGGTGCGCGGCGAGCAGCGCCGACAGCCGGGCGGGATCGCCGCGCGCCATGCCGCACTCGGTGGCGATGCCGTCGACCCTGGCGTGCCGGCGCGCTGCGGCAAGGCGCGCGGCGTCGCCCGCCGCATCGTCATGATGGATGAGGCCGAGGTAAAGCTCGGTGTCGCGCTCAAGGCTGAGCTTTTCGAGCGGCACGAAATAGGCGTCATCGCTGCGCGCTTTAGGCACCGGCAGGTGGAAGTAGTGTATGGGCCGCTTGACCTCGGCGGCGATGGCGTTGGCCATCTCCACCATGATGCCGGCATCGCTGGGCTGGACGAGATGTTCGTCGGCCGGGCTGCCGTAGCAGAGATGATAGCCGAGCTCGATCGCCGGCGGGACCGCATCGCCGATCGTCTTCAGCACGTCGATCGTCTCGCGGCGGAAATCGACCGGCCCTTTCT
>JASHUO010000868.1 GCA_030039975.1 Alphaproteobacteria bacterium | reverse complement strand
CTCCGGGCCAATCTCGGCCGCCGCAAGGCGCAGTCCCGCGAGCGGGCGGCAGCGTCCCCGCCGGTGCCCGAGGCGGCCAAAGAGAGCGGTTCAGGGTAGCGGGGCCGTGCTTGAGCACCGCGGGTTCATCCCTTACAACCCCTGACCGAACGATTACCATTTTCGCCACAAAGTGGCGGTAGAACGCGCGCTTTCCGATCGGTTTCGGGTCGACAGCGCAGGAACTTTCAGGACCATGGACAGAATCCGTATCCGCGGCGGCAGGCCGCTCTCCGGCAAGATCGCGATCGGCGGCGCCAAGAATGCGGCGCTGCCGCTGATGGCGGCATCGCTGCTCACCGACGAGAAGCTGGTGCTGACCAACCTGCCGCGGCTGGCCGATATCACGACGCTCTCGCATCTGCTGGTGCAGCATGGCGTCTCCATCACCATGAACGGCGCCAAGCCCGAGGAGACCGGCCATGTGCTCGAGCTGCGCGCCCGGCGCATCGCCAACACCACGGCACCCTACGATCTCGTGCGCAAGATGCGCGCCTCGGTGCTGGTGCTGGGGCCGCTGCTGGCGCGCTGCGGCGAGGCCAAGGTGTCGCTGCCCGGCGGCTGTTCGATCGGGCCGCGGCCCGTCGATCTGCATCTGAAAGGGCTGGAGCGGCTCGGCGCCACGATCGAGCTGCACCAGGGCTATATCGAGGCGACGGCGAGAAAAGGGCTGGTGGGCGCCGAGATCATCTTCCCCGTGGTGTCGGTCGGGGCGACCGAGAATCTGATGATGGCGGCGACGCTGGCCGAGGGCGAGACGACGCTGGTCAATGCGGCGCGCGAGCCGGAGATCGTCGATCTCGCCCGCTGCCTTGCGGCGATGGGCGCCGAGATCGACGGCGCCGGCAGCGACCGCATCCGCATCCGCGGCGTGAAGCGCCTCGTCGGCGCGCGCCACCGGGTGATCCCTGACCGCATCGAGACCGGAACCTATATCATGGCGACGGCGATCACCGGCGGTGCGGTCGAGCTGGTCGGCGCCGAATATGCGGCAATCGCGGCCGTGGCGCGCGTCCTCGAAGGCGCCGGCGTCGAGGTGACGGAGACGCCCAAGGGCATCGCCATCCGCCGCCGCAACGGGCGGCTCACCGGGGTCGATGTCATGACCGAGCCGTTTCCGGGCTTCCCCACCGACCTGCAGGCGCAGATGATGGCGACGATGACCACGGCCGACGGGGCGGCGATGATCACCGAGACGATCTTCGAGAACCGCTTCATGCATGTGCCGGAGCTCTGCCGCATGGGCGCCAATATCAACGTGCACGGCGCCTCGGCCATGGTGCGCGGCGTGCCCAAGCTCGCCGGCGCGCCGGTGATGGCGACCGATCTGCGCGCCTCGGTGTCGCTGGTGCTGGCGGGGCTCGCCGCCGAAGGCGAGACGGTCATCAACCGCATCTACCATCTCGATCGCGGCTACGAGCATCTCGAAGAGAAGCTCGCCGCCTGCGGTGCCGAGATCGAGCGTCTCGTCGGCGACTGAGACGGAGACGGCATGGCGGATCCGCTGAAGCTGCGCGGCGAGGACGAGGAGGATCTGGGGGTCATCTCGGCGATCCTGCAGGATGCGCTCGTCGCCATCGGCGAGATGGCGTGGCTGCCGGAGGAGCGGCGCTTTGCGCTGGTGGCCAACCGCTTCCGCCGCGAGCTGCCGGACAGCGGGGCACGCCGCAATCTCGAGCGGCGCATGGCGGGTCTGCGCTTCGACGAGGTCAAAGCGGTGCAGCGCCGCGGCTTCAATCCGCGCGAAGCCGACCGCCTGCTGGTGCTGCTGGCGATCCGCGCCGAGGCCGGCGGCATCCGCCTCGACTTCGCCGGCGGCAGCAGCATCCGGCTGGAAGTCGAGCGCATCCTGTGCCATTTAGATGACCTGGGCGAGCCTTGGCCGACCCGTTGGCACCCCAGGCACCCCGTCGAAGACGACGCCGGCTAAAGCGAATTTTGGATGGGGTGGAAGGGTCTCTTTTCTTGCCGTCCCCCCGCAGGCGCTAGGGAGTGTACAAATCGCACAGCGATGCCATGTCTGAAGTTTCGCCTTGCCCGCGAAAGCGGGCATCCAGGAGCTTTAGCCGCGATGAACGGAGCGCATGGCTCTGGGTCCCCGCTTTCGCGGGGACGGCGGAAAAGACCGTGGGGTCGCGGTGGTTTTCGAGATTTCCACGCGCCGTAGCGCGAAGGCGGGGCGGGAAAGGCGATAATGACGTGGTCCTGGCTGAAAGAACCACGTTCTAGGAACCTGTCCGGGAGAGTATGCGTGCGCGGTAACGAGACGCTGGTATTGGCGCTGCCCAAAGGCCGCATCCTCGAGGAGGTGCTGCCGGTGGTGCGCCGCGCGGGCATCGAGATCGAGCGCGCCTTCGACGATCCGGACTCGCGCCAGTTGCGCTTTGCCACCAACCACGAGGGGCTCGACGTCATCCGCGTGCGCAATTTCGACGTCGCCACCTTCGTCGCCTTCGGCGCGGCGCATCTTGGCGTTGCCGGCAACAACGTGTTGATGGAGTTCGAATACCCCGAGATCTACGCGCCGCTCGACCTCAAGGTCGGCTATTGCCGGCTGGTGGTCGCGGCGCCGGCGGAAGATGCCGGGCGCGACGATCCCTCGCGCTGGAGCCAGGTGCGCATCGCCACCAAATATCCCGAGATCACCCGCCGCCACTTCGCCCAGCGCGGCGTCCAGGCGGAGTGCATCAAGCTCAACGGCGCGATGGAGCTCGCGCCCAGCATCGGCCTCAGCCGGCAGATCGTCGATCTCGTGCAGACCGGCTCGACCTTGCGTGCCAATCGCCTGGTGGAGATCGAGCACATCGCCGACATCACCTCGCGCTTCATCGTCAACCGCGCGGCATTGAAGACGCGCGCCGAAGAAGTGACCCTTTGGATCGAGCGCTTCCGCGAGGCAGCCGATGCCGCTTAGGCTCAGCACACGCGCGCCGGGCTTCGCCGCCGACTTTGCCGCGCTGCTCGCGGCCAAGCGCGAGACCGAGGCCGATGTCGACGCCGCCGTGGCAGCCATCCTCGGCGAGGTCAAGGCGCGCGGCGATGCGGCGGTGATCGAGTATACGCGGCGCTTCGACCGGCTCGAGCTCACGCCCGCGACGATGCGCGTCTCGCCGCGCGAGATTGCCGATGCCGCCAAATCCTGCGCCAACGAGACACTCGCGGCGCTGCGCCTCGCGGCGGAGCGCATCGAGGCCTATCACCGGCGGCAAGTGCCCGAGGATCTCGACTACAGCGACGCGGCCGGCGTGCGCCTCGGCTGGCGCTGGCGCGCGCTCAGCGCGGTCGGGCTCTATGTGCCGGGCGGTACGGCGGCTTATCCCTCGTCGGTGCTGATGAATGCCATCCCGGCGAAGGTGGCGGGGGTCGAGCGCCTCGTCATGGTCGTGCCGGCGCCCGACGGCGTGCTCAATCCGCTGGTGCTGGCAGCAGCACCGCTCGCCGGCATCGATGAAATCTATCGCATCGGCGGGGCGCAGGCGGTAGGCGCGCTCGCCCATGGCACGGCGACGGTGGCCGCGGTCGACAAAATCGTCGGGCCGGGCAACGCTTATGTCGCCGCGGCGAAGCGGCGGGTCTTCGGCACGGTCGGCATCGACATAATCGCCGGACCCTCGGAGATCCTCGTCGTTGCCGATGGGCAGAACGACCCCGCCTGGATCGCCGCCGATCTGCTGTCGCAGGCCGAGCATGATGCGGCGGCACAAGCGATCCTGATCACCGATGACGACGCCTTCGCCGACGCCGTGGCGCGCGCCGTGGAGGCGCATCTGGTGCAGCTGCCGCGGCAGTCGATCGCCGGTGCAAGCTGGCGCCGGAACGGTGCGCTCATCACCGTTGCAGGTTGGGACGAGGCGGTGCCGCTGATCGACCGGCTGGCGCCCGAGCATCTGGAGTTGGCGCTGGCAGATCCGGAGACTCTGGCGGCGCGGGTGCGTAATGCCGGCGCCATTTTCTTGGGTCGCTACACGCCGGAGGCGGTCGGCGATTATCTCGGCGGGCCCAACCATGTGCTGCCGACGGCGCGCAGCGCGCGCTTCTCGTCGGGGCTCGGCGTTCTCGACTTCATGAAGCGCAGCTCGCTGCTCGCCTGCGATGCCGAGAGCCTCAGCGCCTTGGGTCCGGCAGCGGTGACGCTGGCCCGCGCCGAAGGCCTCGACGCGCATGCGCTGTCGATTGCGTTGCGGCTCAACCTGCCGCGCAGCGGATGATGGCGGAGAACGACCGGCGCATCGTCAAGATCACTCTCGACGAGCGCACGGTCGTGCGCCGCAACGCCGATATCGAGCATGAGCGCGCCGTCGCCATTTTCGACCTGCTGGAGGAGAACAGCTTCGCCCCGGCGGGCGACGTGCCGGGACCCTTCAACCTCTATCTCGGCATCGAAGAGAACCGCCTCGTCCTCGACATCCGCTCGGCGGCAGATGAGCCAGTCGACCGCGTGGTGCTGCCGTTGACGCCGTTCCGCGGCATCGTCAAGGACTACTTCCTGATCTGCGAGAGCTATTTCAGCGCCATCCGTACGGCGAGCCCGTCGCGCATCGAGGCGATCGACATGGGGCGCCGCGCGCTGCACAACGAAGGCTCGGAGCTGCTGCGCGAGCGGTTGGCGGAACGGGTGGCGGTCGACCTCAACACCGCCCGGCGCCTGTTCACGCTGCTGTGCGTGCTGCATATCCGGGGGTAGCGGCATGGCGCGTCTGCCGTCCAGCGTGCTGTTCGCCTGCACCTTCAACTCCATCCGCTCGCCGATGGCGGAGGCGCTGCTGAAGCATCTCCATGGCCGCCACATCTATGTCGATTCGGTCGGCGTCCGCGCCGAGGAGATCGATGCCTTCGCGGTGGCGGTGATGGACGAGATCGGCATCGACATCAGCAAGCATCGCACCAAGACCTTCGAGGAGCTGGAGGACACCTCCTTCGATCTCGTCGTGTCGCTGTCGCCCGAAGCGCAGCATTCGGCGGTGGAGCTTACCCGCACCATGTCCTGCGAGGTCGAGTTCTGGCCGATGTTCGACCCCACGGCGGTGGAGGGCAGCCGCGAAGAGATGCTCGGCGCCTATCGCCTGGTGCGTGACCATCTGCGGCGGCGCATCCTCGAGCGGTTTCCCCTGAACCCCGGCGGCAGCGGCTAGGGTGACTGACACCCCTCTTGACCCGCCGCCCGCGCCCCACGATCTTTGGTGCGGCTTTGAACCCGCCCCAAGCGGGTCGGTAACCAAGGATGAGGAATGGCGAAAGAAGACTTGATCGAATTCTCCGGAACGGTGACAGAGCTGCTGCCCAACGCGATGTTCAGGGTGAAGCTCGACAACGACCATGAGGTGCTGGCGCATACCTCCGGCAAGATGCGCAAGAACCGCATCCGCGTGCTGGCGGGCGACCGGGTCAATGTCGAGATGACGCCCTATGACCTGACCAAGGGCCGCATCACGTTCCGCTTCAAATAGCCCCGATCCGGACGCCCCCGTGCCCGACCAGCGCCTGGTGCTGGCCTCGGCCTCGCCCCGCCGGATCGATCTCCTCGCCCAGATCGCGCTCTCCCCCGATGTGGTCGATCCCGCCGGGATCGATGAGACAGCGCTGCCCGGCGAGCTGCCGGCGCGGCACGCGCTTCGCCTCGCCGAAGCGAAGGCGCAGATCGTGGCACAGCGCCATCCCGGCGCTTACGTGCTGGCGGCGGATACGGTGGTCGCCTGCGGCCGGCGCATCCTGCCGAAGGCGCTCGACCGCGATACGGCGCGGCGGGCGCTGCTGCTGCTGTCGGGGCGGCGCCATCGCGTCCATGGCGGAATCGCGCTGGCTTTGCCGGAGGGGCGGATCGTCAGCCGCCGCGTCGAGACCGCGGTCGTCTTCAAGCGGCTCGATTCCATCGAGATCGAGGATTATCTCGCCAGCGGCGAATGGCAGGACAAAGCCGGCGGCTATGCCATCCAGGGGCTCGCCGCGCGCTTCATCCGCGGCATCATCGGCTCCTATTCGAACGTCGTCGGCCTGCCGCTGTTCGAGACGGCGGCGCTGCTCGCCGGCCACGGATTCACCCGCGCGCGGCGGCTGCCGCCGGCATCGCGGTGAGCGGCGCGCTGCTGCTCTCCTGCTCGCCGGGAGAGGTGTGGGCGGCGCTGGTGCAGGATAGCGCGTTGGCCGGCCTCAGAGTGCTGCGCGCGGCGACGGCTGCGCGGAGCGGCGAGGTGCTGCTCGGCCGGGTCGTCGCGCTGAAGCCGGAGCTGCCGGCGGCGCTCGTCGATATCGGCCTCGACCGTCCCGGCTTCCTCAGCGCCGAGGATGCAGCGCCCGGCACCGGCATCGCCGGGCTCCATGAAGGGCAAGCACTCATCGTCCAAGTGACCAAGGAAGCGCGCGCCGACAAAGCGACGGGGCTGACGCTGCGGGTGCGGCTCGAGGGACGGCACGTCGCGCTGACACCAGGACGGGAGGGGATCGCTGCCGATCCGGGGCTCGACCCGGAAGAGGCGAGGAAGATGACTGTCGCACTCGCTGCGCTAGCGCGGCCGAAGGAGGGGTTTCGGCTGCACAAAGCAGCCGCCGGGGCGTCGGCTTCCGCGTTGGCCGAAGAGGCGGAGGCGCTGCGCCGGCGCTGGCAGGCGATCGAGGCGGCAAGCCGCGCGGGAAAGCTGCCGCTGCCGCTCGAGGCGCGCGCTACGCCGGTGGTGCTGGCGCTTGCCGAATTCGCGGCGGCGCGGCCCGATGAGATCGTCATCGACGATCGCGCGGCGCTGGGCGAAGCGCGCCGCTGGCTTGCGCTGCATGCGCCGGCGCTGACCGAGCGCGTCAGCCTTTATCGCGAGGCGATGCCGCTCTTCGAAGAGCGCGGCGTCGCCGGCGCCATCGAAGCCGCGCTGACGCCGCGCGTGGCGCTGGCGTTGGGCGGCGCGCTCGCCATCGAAGAGACGGCGGCCGCGACGATGATCGATGTCGATCTCGGCAGCGGCGTCGGGCGTCGCGGCGCGGCGGAGCGGGCCGCGCTCACGACCAATCTGGCGGCGGCGGAGGAGGTGGCGCGGCAGATCCGGCTGCGCAACCTCGCCGGGCCGATCGTCGTCGATTTCATCGGCATGCACCGGCGTGAGCAGCGCGAGCGTGTGCGCGCGGCGCTCGTAACCGCGCTGGCCGGCGATGCCGAGGTGCTGGGCTGGACGCGGCTCGGCCATCTGGAGCTGGTGCGCAAGCGCCGC
>JASHUO010000867.1 GCA_030039975.1 Alphaproteobacteria bacterium | reverse complement strand
CCTGGGGAAAGCGGCAGGTGGCGAGCGCGATGTGGCCCTTCAGCACGCGGGTAAAGCGGTCGCGCATCTCGGCGGAAGGCGCGCCGATCGCCACGGTGCGGGTGACATCGGTCGTGCCGTCGAGATACTGCGCGCCGGAATCGACGAGATAGAGCGAACCGGCTTCGAGCCGGCGCTCGGTCTTGGGCGAAGCGCGGTAATGCACGATGGCGCCGTTGGCACCGGCGCCGGAGATGGTGGGGAAGCTCAGATCGCGAAACAACGCGCCTTCGCGGCGCAGCTGCTCGAGCCGGTCGGAGGCCGCGATCTCGCCGAGACCGCCCTTTGTCGCCGTCGCGGCCAGCCAGGCGAGAAACCGCGTCAGCGCCGCGCCGTCGCGGCGATGCGCGCCGCGCGTGCCGTCGAGCTCGGCGGCGTTCTTGCAGGCCTTGGGCAGTTGGCAGGGATCCGCGGCGCGATGAATGGTTGCGCCGGCGCTCGACAACGTGTCGAACACCCAAGCGGCGCTCGCCGGATCCGCCTGGACGCGACGCTGCGCAGCGCCGAGCCGTTGCAGCGCCGGGCCGAAGGCGCCGGGCGGTGCGACGCGCACGGCATTGCCGAGATGCTCGGCAAGGCCGGGCATGAGCTTCCTCGCATCGATGAAGAGATCGACGGTGCCGTCGCGCTGAAGAATGGCAAAAGCGAGCGCCAGCGGCGTGTGCGGCACATCGCTGCCGCGGATGTTGAGCAGCCAGGCAATCGAATCGGGAGCGGTCAGCACGGCGGCGTCGACTCCGTCGGCGGCGAGCCGATCGGCGAGTGCCTGACGCTTCGTCTCGGCGCTGGTGCCGGCAAAGCGCAACTCATGGGGCAGCACCGGCCCGAGCGGCGCCGGCGGCCGTCTTGACCAGACGGCGTCGAGCGGATTGCTGTCGAGCGGCTGCAGCCTTCCGCCGGCCTTTTCCGCTGCGGCGCGATAGCGCTCGACCTCGCCCAGCGTGAGGAGGCGGGGATCATAGGCGAGGATCTCACCCGGCTTCAGCGTCGCCGCGACCCACTCGCTTGCCGGCTCCTCGGTGAGGTGGCGACGCGCATAGAGCGCGTCATCGACCTCGGCCTTGGCCTGGAGCGTATAGCGCCCATCGACGAAGACCGCCGCGCTCGCCGGCAGCACGACGGCAAGGCCGGCCGAGCCCGTGAAGCCGGTGAGCCATGCCAGACGCTGGGCGCAGAGCGGGACATATTCCCCTTGATGCTCGTCGGCGCGCGGCACCAGGAACCCCTGGACGCCCCGGCGCCGCAGCTCGGCCCGCAATAGCCCCAACCGTTCGGCCGGACCTGGCGCCGGCGTCGCGGGCGCCGCAGCAAGCTCGTCCGCCACGGCCTGCAGCGCCGATTTCAGCGCCGCTGACGGCCTCGCCGCGGCCAGCGCCGGCCAGTCGCTCTCCCGTGCCGCCGGCGCCGCGGCGAGCACGCCGGCAACCAGATCTCTCGCCCCGGCGGGATCGTAGGGCGACCCGTCCCGAGCGAGCAGGGCGCCTAAATCGGCATTGCTGCTATGCACAATGAGGTTCCTTTTTTAACCGGTTAGCTACCGCCGCTTCCTAGGATGAGGCTAAGGCGCGCCCCGCCGCTCGACAAGGGCGCCAAAGGGGGCCGCTCCATCAGCCGCGCCATGCAGCATCTGTAAGGCTGGGTTGCAGAGTTCCCTCTCGCGGGTCCGGGCAAGATTACTTACCTATTGTGCAACTGCGAAATAGCACCTTCGCAGGTGCGTAAAGGAGTGTATAAGATGTTGAACATTCTCGGTAACTTGCTCCATGGCGTGTCCGCTTCGCTGGCCGGCTGGCGGCAGCGGCAGCGTGCCTATGCGGAGCTTGCCGCGCTCGACGACCGGTCGCTGGCCGATATCGGCATCACCCGCTCCGAGATCCCCTATGTGCTCTCGCAAGCGGCGCAGCGCCAGGTCGAGACCGGCACTCCGGCGAACAGCAACTTGCAGCACGCCGCCTGATCCCACCCGGCCCGGCCGGGTGCACTGCGGAAAATCCCGGCTGGCCGCCTGAGGGCGGCCGGCGCGGGATTTTTACTATCTGCGGCATCAATCGCGCTTGCCGCCGCAGCCGACCGGGGCAATGTTGAGAGCAAGCATGACGGAAGCGAGCTTGCATCGACACGGCCATGGGCCTGGGCACCGCCATGGCCATGGGCATGGCCACGAGCATGGCGGCGGCCGGCATAAAGCCGGCTTCGGCGGCGCCTTGGCGCTGGGGCTCGCGCTCAATCTGGGCTTCGTTGCCGTCGAAGCGGCTTACGGCGTTATCGCCAATTCGGTGGCGCTGATCGCCGATGCCGGTCATAACCTCGGCGATGCGCTGGGTCTCGCCATCGCTTTGACGGCAAGCATCCTCGCTCAGCGCCGACCCTCGCACCGCTATACCTATGGGCTGCGCAGCTCGTCGATCCTGGCGGCGCTGTTCAACGCCATCGTGCTGCTGATCACCGTCGGCGGCATCATCGTCGAAGCCATCAACCGGCTCGTGGCCCCGGCGCCGGTGGCGAGCCGCACCGTCATGGCGGTGGCGGCGATCGGCATCGTCGTCAATGGCGCCAGCGCCCTCCTCTTCCAAAGCGGCCGCCACGGCGATCTCAATATTCGCGCCGCCTTCCAGCATATGCTCGCCGATGCCGGCGTCTCGCTCGGCGTCGTCCTTGCCGGCGCCGTGATCCTGTTCACGGGCTGGCTTTGGCTTGATCCCGCCGCGAGCCTTGCGATCGCCCTCGTCATCGTCGTCGGCACCTGGCGGCTGCTGCGCGATGCGGTCAACCTGGCGCTGCACGGCGTGCCGGCGGGCATCGACGCCACGGCGGTGCGCCAGCATCTCGACCGGCTGGCAGGCGTTGTTGCCGTGCATGATCTTCATATCTGGCCGATGAGCACGACCGAGACCGCGCTGACCTGCCATCTCGTCATGCCGGCGGGTCATCCCGGCGACGAGATGCTGACGCTGCTCGCGCATGAGCTGCAGGATCGCTTTGGCATCGATCACGCCACCATCCAGGTCGAGACCGGCGATCCTGATCACCCTTGCAAGCTGGTGCCGGATCACGTGGTATAGCCGGGCCGCGCTGATGCGGCGCAACCAGGTTTAACCGGTCAACCCAGCGTGCCGTCCACCGCCGTCGAGGTCCAATCCGTCCTGGTTCTGCTGCTGGCAGCGATCGTCGCCGTGCCGCTGGCCCAGCGCGTGCGTGTGAGCCCGATGCTGGGCTATCTCGCCGCGGGCATGGTCGTCGGGCCTTACGGCTTCGGCTTCATCCGCGACACCGGCGAGGCGGAGCAGCTCTCCGAGTTCGGCGTCGTCTTCCTGCTCTTCACCATCGGCCTCGACATGCCGCTGCAGCGGCTGCAGGCGATGTGGCGCTACATCTTCGGCCTTGGCCTCGCGCAGGTGCTGGTCACGGGCGGCGCCGTCGGTCTCGCCGGTTATGAGCTGGGGCTCACGCCGCGCGCGGCGCTGGTGGTCGGCGGCGCGCTCGCTTTCTCCTCGACCGCCGCGGCGCTGCAGCTGCTCGCCGAACGCGGCGAGCTGGCAAGCCGCGTCGGCCGCGTCTCGCTCGCCGTCCTGCTGTTCCAGGATCTCGCCGTGGTGCCGCTTCTGGCGCTGCTGCCGCTGCTCGCCCGGGGCGCCAGCAACGGCATCGCCGCAGCGCTCGGCATCGCGCTCGGCAAAGGCATTGCCGCCATCCTGCTCATCCTGCTGCTCGGCCGCCTGGTGCTGCGCCCGCTCTTCCGCGTGAGCGCGATGACGCGTATCCGCGAGACCTTCGCCGCCACCAATTTGCTCGTCGTCCTCGGCCTCGGCTGGGCGACGGCGGAAGCCGGCATGTCGATGGCTCTGGGCGCGTTCCTCGCCGGGCTGCTGCTCGCCGAGACCGAGTACCGCCATCAGGTCGAAGCCGATATCCTGCCGGTGCGCGGCCTTTTCCTCGGCCTCTTCTTCATCACCGTCGGCATGGTGATCGACACGACGCTCGTGCTGCGCCACTGGCAAGCCGTGCTCGCGCTCTCGGCGGTGCTGCTGGCCGGGAAGCCGGTGATCCTCTGGGCACTCGCCCGTCTCTTCCGGCTCGGCGCGCCGCTGGCGATCCGCGCCGGACTCTTGCTGTCGCAATGCGGCGAATTCGCGTTCGTCGTCTTCGGCATCGCGCGCCAGCTCGGCCTGATCGAGGGCGATCTCGGCACCGTCCTCATCGCCACGGTGGCGCTCACCATGGCGACGACGCCGCTGATGGCGGCGCTCGGCCGCCGCCTCGCCGGCGCTCTTCAAGTGCAGCGCGCGCCGGAAGCGGCGCTGATGGCCGAGGAGGCGGCCGATCTTTCCGGCCATGTCATCATCGCCGGCTTCGGCCGCATCGGCGGGATCGTCGGCCAGATGCTCGCCGAGCAGCAGCTCCCCTATATCGCGATCGAGCAGAGCGTGCCGCTGGTCGAAGAGAGCCGGCGCCACGGCCGACCGGTCTATTTCGGCGATGCGAGCCGCGCCGAGCTGCTCAACGCCGCCGGCGTCGAGCGCGCCCGCGCCGCGCTCATCACCCTGGATCAGCCCGAGGCGGCCGAGCGCGTCGTCGCCGCGTTGCGCCGCAATCATCCCGATCTGCGCATCATCGCGCGGAGCCGCGACGCGGCGCATGCCCGGCGTCTCGAAGCGGCCGGCGCCGATGCCGTCATCCTCGAAGCGCTGGAGCCGGGGCTGCAGATGGGTGCGGCGGTGCTGCGCGTCGCCGGCACGCCGGCCTCGACGATCGACCGCACGCTCGATGCGCTGCGCCGCGGGGTGGCGGCATGAGCGGCAAGCCGCTATCGATCGCCGTCATCGGCGCCGGGCTCGGCGGCCTCGCCGCCGCTTTGTCGCTCAGGCGCGCCGGCTTCACCGTCGAGGTCTACGAGCAAGGCGCGGCTTTCAACGAGATCGGCGCCGGCATCCAGATCGGCCCCAACGCTTCCCGCATCCTGCAGCGCCTGGTGCCGCAGGATCGGCTCACGCGGGACGCGGTGCGGCCAGTGGCGGTGCATCAGCGGCGCTGGCAGGATGGCCGCACCTTGCAGCGCGCGCCGCTCGGCGACGAGCTCGAAGCCGTGTTCGGCGCGCCTTACTATCACTTCCACCGCGGCGATCTGCTGGTGGCGCTGGCGAGCCAATGGCCGCGTGAGCACGTGCATTTCCGCCATCGCCTGGAGAACCTTCACGACGATGGCGAGCGCGTCACCGCGCGCTTCGAGAACGGCGCCGAGATCGCCGCCGATCTCCTCATCGGCGCCGACGGCATCCATTCGGTGGTGCGCGCCCAGCTCTTCGGTCCGGAACAGCCGCGCTTCACCGGCTGCATCGCCTATCGCGGCCTCGTCCCGGTGGAGCGCCTCGCCGATCTCGGCCTCGAGGTGGTGTCATCCAACTGGATGGGCCCGGGGCAGCATTTCGTCCATTACTTCGTCTCGGGCGGGCGCTTCTTGAATTTCGTCGGCATCATCGAGCGCGACAGCTGGACGCGGGAATCCTGGACCGATCGCGGCGAGAAGCGCGACTTGCTCGCCGCCTATGGCGGCTGGCACGAGCAGGTCCACCGCATCATCGAAGCGGTCGACGAGACCTTCATCTGGGCGCTCTTCGACCGCACGCCGCTGCCGCG
>JASHUO010000084.1 GCA_030039975.1 Alphaproteobacteria bacterium | reverse complement strand
TCTCACCGCGACGGCGCGGCGCGAAGACTATAATGCGGTCCCGCTGGTGGGTGGCGGTTTTACTCCAGAGAGCCAACTCGACAACTGGAGCTATGAAGGCGCGGTGCGTCCCTATTACGAGTTCCAGCCGGGGTATCAGGCCTATCTCCGCGGCGCGTTCAACCGGCGCGATTACGACCACGCCCAAGGCGACGGCGTACCGTCGCTGAGCTCGAGCGGCTACCGGTTCGATGTCGGCGGCCGTATCGATCTCACCGGTATCACCTATATCGATGCCTATATCGGCTACCTCAACCAGAACTATGATGCGAGCAGCTTCGGCACGGTCGGCGGCTTCGATTTCGGCGCCAACGTCGTGTGGAACGCAACGCAGCTCACCTCGGTCAGCTTCAAGACCAGCCGCAGTGTCGAGGACGTCAACACCGCCATTTTCGCCGGCACCGGGATCACCAATTCGCCCGGCTATCTCGAAACCGCGGCCGCGATCAATGTCGACCACGAGCTGCTGCGCAACCTGCTGCTCAACGGCAATATCGGTTACGTCAACGACGATTACCAGAACATCACCCGCACCGACGATTACTACAGCGCCGGCGCGGGCGTGAAGTATCTGTTGATCCGCAACCTCTATCTCGGCGGGACCTACACCTTTCAGCGTCTGCGGTCGAACGGCGAAGGGGAAGCGACGCCCTATGATCGCAACATCATCATGTTCCGGATCAGCACGCAGCTGTAGGGTTTCTTAGGACTCAAGAGGCCAGTCGGCACGGTGCGGGCTGCCGCGGTTGCTGCGGGCACGGCGGCTAGTCGGCACGGTGCGGGTTGTCGCGGTTGCTGCGGGCACGGCGGCTAGCCGGCACGGTGCGGGCTCTCGCGGTCGCTGGCGCAACCGCTGTCGCCCGCCGCGGACGAACGCGCAGTGCGCGTTCGCCTAGAGCTCCCGCGGTTGCTCGCGCAACCGCTGACGCCCGCCGTCGACAAGCGCTCACGCGCTTGCGACTATTTCCAATACTCCGCGGCGGCGATGGCGAAGTTGAGGTTCTGCGCGCCGTTGCGCGAGCCGAGGGTGGTGATGCCGACGAGGTTGCCGCGGTCGTCGAAGAGGCCGCCGCCGGACGAGCCCGGTGAGATCGGCGCCGAGGTCTGCACCAGGGTGCGGCCGGCGCCGGGGCGGATGCCGGAGATCAGGCCCTCGCTCAAGGTGCGCTCGAGGCTGATCGGAGCGCCGATGGCGAAGACATGCTCGCCGATGGCGAGGCTCGACACATCGCGCACGCCGGTGATCGGCGTCAGCGTCATATCGTCGGTGCGCAGGATGCAGCGGTCGGTTTTTTCGTCGCCGGCGACGAGCTTGGCGTCGGCGCGTTTACCGTCCTGCCACAGCTTGATGATCGCGCGGTCCTTCACGACATGGCAATTGGTCAGCAGCAAATGGTCGGAGACGGCGATCGCCGAGCCCTGCATGACGTTGCGCACGCGCAGCTCCGCCTCCGATTGGGTGGCGAGGACGACGAAGACCGAGCGCTCGACCTTCTTGAAGAGATCTTCCGGGCTGAGCGGCTTCGAGGCGAGGTGGTCGGGGCGCTTTGCCAGCAACTCGGACGGCTTCGGCAGCGACGAGAGGGCAACCCTGGTGATGTTCGGCGCATCGCCGGATTTCGAGTCCCCGGCTTTCGCAGCCTTGCCGGGATCATCGCCAAATACTTTCCGGTAATCGAAGGCGAAGACATCATCGGGGTCGGGCGCTTTGTCGGCAGCCGTGTCCTCGGGCTTCGCCAGCGCGTCTTTCAGGCAGTCGTTGTACTGGGCGATGCCGGCACGGCGGAGATAGTCGCAGTTCTCGGCCACCAAGCGCAGGCGCGACGGCGGCAGCGAGGAGAGATCGGGCGTCGGGTGCTGCTTCAGCGCCGCCATCTGCCGCGCGACGCAGGACTGGAAGGCGCCGTTGCCGTCCTTGATCATCGCATAGCACGCGACGTTGATCGTGTCGTTCTCCTCGATCGACAGCGCCGCGCGATTGGGCGCCAGCGCCCAGGCGGTGCCGGAAAAGGCGAAGATGCCGATGATTGCCAGCATTTTACGCATCGAGCACGCTCCCGCGATTGGCTCTCGCGCAAACTGTCGCAACGGCGCGTTGACGGAACGTTAATCGGCGTGGGTTAACGACGCCCCAAAATCGCTAAATCGCGGTTAATTTTATGCGCGCTCGTTCGACGCGGCGCCCGGCCGCGGCGGCCGGCGCAGGATCGGCATGAGCAGCAGCGCCACGACGAAGACCAGCGCCATCACATCGAGGCAGTCGTTGAAGGTGAGCACCGTCGCCTCGCGCTCGACCATGCGCATGATGAGCTTGGTCGCGGCGAGCCGGGCATCGCCTGGCATCAGCTCCGCGAACCGGGCGGCGAGCTGGTCGAGATAGGCGGCGACGTCGGGGCGCGACAGCGTGACATGCTCGGACAGGCGCTCGGCGTGCAACGCGAAACGCTCGATGATCATCGTGTTGAAGAAGGCGAGGCCGATGGCGCCGCCGAGATTGCGCATGAGGTTGTAGAGGCCGCTGGCATTCTTCAGCATGTCTTGCGGCAAGGTGCCGAGCGCCAGCGTGTTGATCGGCATGAAGCAGAGCATGAGCGAGACGCCCCTGACCACTTGCGGCAGGAACAGCTCCCAATAATCGGACTGGTTGGTGAGGAAGGTGTTGAGATAGACGCCGAACCCGAAGAGGAAGAGGCCGAGCGCCAGCATCGCGCGCATCTCGAGCTTGCGCGAGAGCAGCGCGGCGAGCGGCGCCGACAGGAACTGCGCCACGCCGGTCACCATCATGATGATGCCGATCTGCAGCGCGTTGAGGCCGCGCACCCGCGCCAGGAACATCGGCAGCAGGAAGATCGAGCCGTAGAGCCCGACGCCGAGCACGAAGCTGTAGAGGCAGCCGACCGAGAAGTTGCGGTTGAGAAACGCGCGGAGATCGACGATGGGCTGGCGGTAGGCGAGCACGCGCCAGAAGAAGAGCAGCGCGCCCAAGGCGGCCAGCGCCGAGAAGGCGCGGATCGAGCCGTCGTCGAACCAGTTGTCGCGCGCCCCCTCCTCGATCACGTATTGCAGGCTGGCGAGGAAGAGCGCCATGAACACCAGCCCCGGCACGTCGAACCCCTTGAGCAGCGCGGGGTTGGGGCGGTCGATGCGGATGAGCGCCCAGCCGGCGCCGGCGGTGACGATGCCGGGCAGCACGTTGATGAGAAAGAGCCAGCGCCAGTCCAGCGTCTCGGTGAGCCAGCCGCCGACCGTCGGTCCCAGGGTCGGCGCCAAGGTGGCGACGAGCCCGATGATCACCGTCACCAGCGGCCGGCGCTCCAGCGGAAAGAGGATGAAGCTCGCGGAGAAGACCAGCGGGATCATCGCGCCGCCGAGAAACCCCTGCAGCGCGCGGAAGACGATCATCGACGGCAGATCCCAGGCGAGCGCGCAGGCGGCGCTCGCCACGGTGAAGCTCGCCGCCGAGAGCGAGAACAGCACGCGCGTCGACAGGATGCGCGCGAGCATGCCGGAGAGCGGGATCATCACCACCTCGGCAACGAGGTAGGCGGTCTGTACCCAGCTGATCTCGTCGGGGCTGGCGGAGAGGCCGGCCTGGATTTGCGCCAGGCTGCTCGAGACGATCTGGATGTCGAGAATCGCCATGAACATGCCGAGCACCATGGCGACGAAGGTGATGACGTCGCGCGGCTCGACCGGCGGCAGCGCCGGCAGCGCTGGCCGCGCGGCAACAAGGACGGTGCGCGCTCCGTCCATCAGCGCTGAGCGGCGGCCGCCGCCTCGGCCGCGGCAACCGCAGCGGGGACGCGGGTATCGACTTCGACGACCGCCGAAAGGCCCGGCCGCAGCTCGTCGCGCAGCCTCTCATCGGGCGCCAGCGCGATGCGCACGGGCACGCGCTGCACGATCTTGGTGAAGTTGCCGGTGGCGTTCTCGGGCGGCAGCAGGCTGAAGAGGGCGCCGCTCGCCGGCGCGAAGCTCTCGACATAGCCGCGCAGCGTCTTGCCCGGCAAAGCATCAACGGTGACGCTGACCGGCTGCCCCGGCCGGATGCCGACGAGCTGAGTCTCCTTGAAGTTGGCGACGACATAGACGTTCGGCAGCGGCACCAGCGCCAGCAGCAAGGTGCC
>JASHUO010000866.1 GCA_030039975.1 Alphaproteobacteria bacterium | reverse complement strand
TGTCCCCGATGATCCCTCAACCACGGCCATGGCTAGGGCCCTCGCGACCAGCGATCCGGCTGTGCTTTCGAATCCCGATTACACCGTCGACCCCGATGGTGCGGCGGCTCCCGGAACTTCTGGCACTGAGAACTACCCACCTGGCGCCAACGGGCCGGAGGCAACTGGGTCCTCGATGAATGGCAGCATGATGAGTCAGGCCGCGGACTAGAGCTCGCGGGCTCGTATATCAGAAAGCCCCGCCTTCACCGGCGGGGCTTTTCTTTGCCGGAACGCCATAACTCGAGCCGCTGTTTGGCGGGTTGGTCCCACGCGATGACACCGGCCCCGTATCCGGCGGGGCCTCTCTTTCATCCGGGTCGATTAGGCACCAGTCATCATCCCGGAGGCGCGCAGCCCGCCAGTAACCGAAGCATCGATCAGTGCTCTCGACTCGTAGTCGAAAAGTGCGCACTATTGACCGGTTGATCACCAACCGTAAGCGTTAGCGCTGAGAGAGCGCTCCCAGCGAGAGGAGGGAGATCAGTTGATATCGCCATTCCATCGGATGTACCTCTTGGATCGCGAAGGCGAAATCGCTGGCCGGGTGGAATTTGACGCCGAACGCGACAGCGTCGCGATGATCATCGCCGAGGTAATTTGCGACGCTTGCGCTGACGTCTGCTGCGGCTTTGAGTTATGGCGCGGCGCCTCGTGCGTGGGCGTAGGCTTATGCGAGCACGTAGAGATAGACGCCACCATGCTCGATGACGAAACGCGGGAAGAGGTGGCGCGGCTCGAGGAATGTCTTCGTCATAGCGCGTGGCCTGTCGCTAAAAGCACACGGTTGCTGCAGGCGATTTCGGCTCTCTGACGATGTCCAGCGCCCCGCGAGAGGACGACGGACTAATCCATTAGCATTGATGCGCCGACGAGTTCGAACGGCGTACCATCGTCTTCATATGTGAGACTTCCCATGATACGCACGCGATGCACCGATCCATCAGCCCATGTGATGCGGTGTTCGAGGTCGTATTTGCCGGTGCGTTCGATCGCCGCCGCGAGAGTGCTGCGCTGGATCTCTCTATCGTCCGGATGGACCGCGTCGAGATAGTCGGAAAAGGAAAACGGCGCATCCGGGTTAAGGCCATAGATAGCCCTGCACTCGACCGACGGCACCAGTGTCCGGGTCTTGATCTGGAAGCGCCAACGCGCGATTTGTGCAGCCATCTAATCGCTATAGGCGGCTGTTGCTTTGGCTCGGTACGCGCATGTCAAAATGCTGCAATGCACAATATCTCCGGGACGCAACCTCAAGGCTAGGACTCGGTCGCGCATCGCATCTTTTGGGAGGCGCTTGACCGCGCTCGGCTGATTCGCTTCATCGCGGCGCCATGCCCAAGCCCAGCTTTGAACTCGACCCCCGCGAAGTTGAGACGTTCATCCGACCGCTGCCGGCACGCGCCAGCAGCTCGTCTATCGGCTCCGGCGGACACGGGGTATCCCACGCCGAGAAGCCTTAAGGCTCCCGCGTTCCGGCTTGCCACAGGAGGCTTAGGCCCTAGCCGATGCCACTCGCGAAAACTAGTTACTAACCCCCTCGCGGCATATTGGCGGTGTGACACTGCATGCCGCAGATGGATCCAGCTTTAGCTGGGAAATCGCCAAGTCCGCAGCCGGCGGGTTTGACGCCGCCTTTCGCGTAGAGCGGCGGCTGAAGGGCCAACGGTACGAAGAGGCGGACAAGCGGCATACGCTGTCGAGGGACAGTGCAATCGATTGGCTGCGTGTCCAGGCGGCAATCCGCGGCTTCGATGGGTGCGCAGTCGCATAGGGTGTGGGGTTCTTTGATGGCGGGCAAAGACTTGGACCACTCGCGCGTGATGATCCGCTGCCCGGTGACCGGCCGCGCCATACCGACTGGCCTGACCGCCGACCCAGCGACCTGGCAGAGTCGCCCGATCGGCCTCAATCGGGTGTCTTGTCCCGAGTGCAAGCAGGTCCATGCGTGGACCAAGGGCGACGCCCACCTTGAGGGTTCGCGGGCCTGAACGGGCATCAGTTCGCCGCCTGATTGAACCCTCGGCAAAGCAACGAAACAAGTCGTAGACGCCAAGTCTAATTTCATCCTGCCGGCCATTCGATTTTCTCAAGCACGCTTATGGTCATCTCTGGCTAACAATAAGCTATGACAGTTACGGCGGCACAGACGCGTGCAGCTCGTGGCCTGCTGGGCATGACCCAGGTGCAGTTGGCGATAGCGAGCGGCGTCAGCCTAAGCACGATCGCTCATTTTGAAACAGGGCAGCGTCAGCCGGCCCCGGACAATCTGGCAGCGTTGCAGCGCGCCTTCGAGGCAGCGGGCATCAAGTTCCTTGATGAGAATGGGGGCCGCGCAGGCGTGCGGTTGAAGAAGTGATGAGCGCGCTATCTGTCGGACACAGAGGCCGTCAGCTCGGAACTGAGCGCATTCGCCTCCTTCAGCACGTCAGGCAGATCCTTGCGGAATTGCTCTATCAAGGCATCGGTGCGCGCTCTGAACTGCCGATCGCCGCGGCAGCGCTCGGATAGGCCGCGCACCGCCAGCCGGTAGACGAGCTCTTGGCGAGGCGGAAGGCCGCGCAGAAGGATCGTGACTTCGCCGGGATCGAGATCGAGCGAGGGCATGCGGCCGATATTCAGCGGTTCGGCCCGGCGCCGGGTCAAGCGCGGATCGGATTTTATCCCCGGCTTCCACAGCCCCGCAGTCAAGGGGGAAAGCCCCGTCCCGCCAGCAGCGTTCGGGGAAGCAGCGGGACGGGGCCGGCACCGGAGCGCCCGTGAAGGGCGCATGGGTATCCTAATGGCGAGCGGTTAAGGGGCGGTTGATCGCTGGCGAATGGTGAGCCCCGCTTCGGTGGGGGACCTGGAAAAGCGGGGCTCTGTCCTCGCCCTCCTCGCCCGATTATATGGGGACGGCGCGCATTGAAAACGGTGAGTTCGTGCTCAGGTTCCGGGCTTAGAAGACCCCGCTCAGGAGGAAGCGGCGTTTACCTCATGACGTCCCATAGTTGCCGCTCGACGGGTTGGGCGAACTCCAATATTGCAGGAATTGCTGAACGGTCATCGGCACTCTGGGGTCGAGGCCGATCGCAGAGACGAATGCGGGGTCGAGGTTCCCTGTCGTTGGGTCATAGGGGATGACGCCATTTGAATAGGCGCTCGGCAATATTGCCGTGTTCGCCTGCCCGTACAAGGTGGCCGTAAAGGTGGCGGTGTAGGGGGGTGCGGCCGGGGTGAGCGGAGCGGCCGCTGACGGAGCGCCTAGCGCTGAGGTAGCGCTGCCCAACGCCGCGCATTCAGTCGGCCCAAATATGGCCAAGCACTCAGCCGGCTCTCCCTGCGCCCGCGCAGCGGCGATCGAACCGAGCAGTACCAAAACGACTAGAGAAGCGACGCGCATGGTGGCATACCTCCGTGCTGCGAAGCTGAGCTTCAACGTCGATCAAGGTCACAGCGCGCATCACGAACCGAGACGTTCAAGTGGAGGTGCAGGATTGAGCGCTTTCAGTGTTGGCCTGCGCGCAGATCGCGAGTTACTTCGGCAGCAGCCGCGACCAGCGGCTTTGTAGAGGGATACCCAAAAGAGAGCCCCGGTCGACGCTTGATGCGCCATCCCAGGTTCGAATCCTGGCGCCCCAGCCTCACTTAGCTGGTTTTCCACACCTTCGGTTTTCCGCTCCTATCCGCAGCGGTTTTCCGTTTTTTGCGCTCGATCTGTTCCAGCTTCGCTCGGCTCGATCCTGGGGGCGTTCGCGCCGAGTCTCAGCCGCTGTTCAGACGCTCTGGCGTCGACTCGTCGCCGGGAACTACTCCGTCTCCAACGACCGAGGCGAAGACTGGCAAACAGTCGCCATGACGCTGCCTAGAAAGCAGCCGCGGCGCCGCTACTTCAGGGCTCGCCGCCATGACGGTGATCATCAACAGATCATGGACACGATCACGATTGGCATCGAAGCCGGGATGACAACGCCCTCGGCCGCCTACTACAGCCCGTGGCTGGTGCCGGGAATAATCCGGCCGTCGAGCTGATCATTGGGCCGCTAGCAATTGTGGGATTTCCTATGGATCAGACCATCGAAGGCATGAGGGCTCAAATCGAGACGCTGAAAGCGCACGTCATCAAGTACCGGCGGCTCGCCATGGAACGCCGTGCCGCAGATTATCTGCCGATCGCCGAAAAGCTCACAGCGGTCGCCGCAGATTGCGAGACAAGAGCCGCAGAGCTGGAAAAGCTGCTGACCGCGCAACTGCGCCGGACGTAACAGGGTCGGCTTCAGTCCTCCGGCCGCCGTTCCCACGGCCGGCTTACGGAAGCGGCGCGACGCATCATCTCGATCCGGCGCTCGGCGTCGGCCATCTCGCTGCAATCAACGCACGGCTGGCGCCTTCAAGCAAAAATCCATCTCGAATCTTTATGCACAAAGAGCCAATTGTCGGCGACATCAGCCTGCACAGCCCCGCTAAGCTCGCTGGTATCTGAGGAACGCCGATGGACGGGAAAACCTCGTTGGCGCCGGAGACAGGCGTCGACATTCAACTCGACCACTTCGCCAACAGGGCGCGCCAGGTCATGGTGCTGATTCATGCCCTCAGTCGGCCGGCTATTGCCGCGCTCGACGCCGCGGGCTGGAACTCCGCCCAAACCTTCGCGCTGCGCGCCGAACTGGCGCGGGCGGCGGAGTGCGCGGAACGGGCGAGGCTGGGAAGGCTCGGTAGGGCGCCGTCATCATCTTGAAGACCCTTCGCTCGCGCTGGCGCGCGGCGGCGGCGCGCGCCAGCGCCAAAGCACCACGCGATGGGCCGGGCTGGGATCGCGGCAGTTAGCCGTGATCGATGAACCGACCGAGATCATCTACGGAGGTAAGCCGGAAGATGCGTTTCTGGCGTAGCTCCTCAGCCTCGATCAGCGATCGAATTTCCGGCATCCAGCTCCGATCGACATCCCAGATGTTCTTGAACAGGCCGTCGAGCGGCGGCGGCTCTGTCATACCGGCAGGGACGTGCTCCCGATGCCCCGTGATCCATGCGATGTGCCTCTCCGCGGCGAGCCGGTAATGCATCCAAACGGGCATATCGATTAGGATGATGTCGGTTGCGCGCGCCAGACGTTCCGGGATCGAGTCGCGGGTTCCGAGGCCATCAAGTACCCATCGCTCTTCGGCGATGAGGCGCGCATGCTCGGCCTTATACGTCGCTTCGTCAGCCAGGCGCCATCCTGGCTCCCACAGGATCGTGTCGATCTCGTGGTAGGGAAGGCTATATCGCTCGGCAACTCGTCGGGCGAGCGTGGATTTTCCTCCGCCGCTGTTTCCGATGACTACGACACGCTCCATGCCGGGGCCGTGCTTCTCAGCCATATTCGGGGCCGGGGCGAAACTGCGCCCCCGCGGCAAACAGTCCGCCACCCGGAACAAGCCATTTGTTGTGCTGGGAATCGTCTATGTTCAAGGCCGCACCGCGAAGGCGTTAGCGACGCGATCGGCCGGCACCTTCGTCGAGATTACCCATACGTCGTCCTCGATTCGGACGATCGAGTAGGTCCTGTGGTGGAGCTTGGCCAGGATGCGGGCGTCGGCAACGGCTTGTTCGTAGTTGCTGACGGAGGTCGACGGTGGCCGCGGGACCGTATTCACGCCGGTCCTCGGATGATCGAACTTGCCATTGATGTCGCCGCCCGGCCCTTGCAGGTTGAAGTCGTCCTCGGTGATCTGTTTTGAGTCCGGCGGGCAGGCAGTCCCAGTGATGAAATACTGGCCCGCATGATCGCAGTAGACGACCGGCTCCTGAATGAGCCGATATTGGGTATCGGCGAGGGCCAAAGCGGGCGACCATAGGACCAGAGCGAGCGCCAGCGATCTCATGATGACGAACTCCGTTCTGCCGGCCTCCAGCTTATCGCTGATCGAGATCGGGGTCGATCAGCGCTCGAAAAAGTGCGTCGTATCACGCCCCTAGCCGGCGCCTACCCTCCAAAGTGGCTGACCGGGGAGCGGATCAATGCATCTGGCGGCGTGCATTGACGTTCAGATGCATGGCGATGACGCGATCCTCAAGCCACGCCGAGAGCGAGCTCGTCAACGTCGCCATCGCGCCGTTTGAGCCGGCGCGGGCTCTGCGATACCGTCGGGGGCGATGACGAGGAAGCCCTGATGACGCGTCGACCCATCGAGATACGGTTGGGCGGCTATGGCCCGGCCACGACGTCCTTCAGCCGCGCGCTCAAGCGGATCGGTGACCGCTTGAGCGCCGAGCTCGGCGATCGCGTCGAAATCCGCTACGTCTGGAACATCATGGATTTCGGCTATCGGTCCGAGGATATCCTCTGGCTCGTCGAGAGCGGCGTGCTGACCCTCGGCTATCAGTCGACCAGCTATTTCACCGACCGGGTGCCCGAACTGGGCCTGCTCGATCTGCCCTTTCTCTTCGTGGCCGGCGATGCCGCGAGGGCGGCGATGGACGGCAGGCTTGGCGAGGTGCTCGCCCGGAAGATCGAAGGCGGCTTCAACCACCGCGTCCTCGGCTATTTCGAGAACGGCTTCCGTCACATCTCGAACCGTCTGCGGCCGGTGCGCCGGCCCGCGGATCTCGCGGGCATGCGCATTCGCGTGCTCCCCAGCGACGTTCAGGTACGGACCTTCGAGCTGCTCGGCGCGGTGCCGATGCGCATGGACCTGACCGAGGCCATCGAGCGCATTCGCGCCGGCACCATCGAAGCACAGGAAAATCCGCTCGCCAACACCGTCACCTACGGTGTGCACAAGTTCCATCGCTTTCACACCCTCACCGGCCATTTCTATCTCTCGCGGCCGATTTTCCTGCATCGGCCGTCCTACGACGCTTGGCCGGACGAGATCAAACGCGCCCTCGCGGCGGCGGTGCGGGACGCCGTGACCTTTCAGCGCGCTTTGGCGCTCGAAGAGGAGAGCCGTGCCATGGCCGAGCTCGCGCGCGAGGGCTGCGAGGTGATGGAGCTCGAACCCGGCGAGCACGCCGCCTTCGTGGCGGCCGTGCAACCGCTTCGGGCCGCGGCGCGAACGCTCTATCCGGCGGAGCTGTTGGCGCTCTTGCCGTGACCTCGGCAAGAGCGCCCGCAAGCCGATCTCGGTGGCTGCAACGAGAGGGACGGCTTAGAATTGATTGAAACGCGCCGCCGGCAAGGCGCGGCCAGGGGAGGGGGGCGTCGATGGCGCAGTCGATTGTCTCGTTTGTCGATTCCACGCTCGACAATGCCAGGATGGGGCCGATCCACCACCGCGTCTTGGCGCTGATCACCTTTGCCTATTTCTTCGACGTTATCGATTTCACCATACTGGGCTCGCTGGTGCCGGACCTGACCCGCTCGGGCTTCGCCGCTCCGGCGCAAATCGGCGCCATCGGCTCGGCGCAGCTCTTCGGCATTTTCATCGGCACCATCGGTCAGGGCGAGTTCACCGACCGCTTCGGCCGCAAGCGGGTGCTTCAGGCGGCAATCCTGCTCTACAGTGCGGCGACCATCCTCGCGGCGCTGTCGCCTAATTTCCGCTGGCTCATCGCCGGCCGCCTCGTCGCCGGCATCGGGCTCGGGGCGGCACAGCCGCTGTGCTTCGCCTACGCCGCCGAGTTCGCGCCCAAGGCCATCCGCGGCCGGGTCACCGCCTTCATGCAGTTCGTCGGCGGCGCCTGCGTCTGGCCGATCGGCACCGCTTTCGCCTTGGGCTTTCGCGACTCCTTCGGCTGGTGGGGCGTCTGGATCTTCATCGGTATCGCCGGGCTGGTCGTCTTCCTCTTCAGCTTCGCCCTGCCGGAATCGCCGCGCTGGCTCGTGACCCACGGCAAGGGCGAGCAGGCCCTCAGCCTGCTCGATCGCATGGGTCTCGGCCGGCCTGCCGAGCGGCTCGTTGCCGACGAGACCGCCGACATCCGCAGCGATCCCATCGGCGTCGTCTTCCGCCTCTATCGCCGGCGCATCCTCGCGGCGATGATCTGTTTCTTCGCGTTTTTCTCGGCCGCGCTGGGGCTCGGCGGCTGGCTGCCGAACATCCTTGCCGACCGCGGCTTCACCATCACCAAATCGCTCCAATTCACCTTCGGGATGCAGCTTTCCTTCCCGCTGAGCAGCCTCTTCATGATGTATGCGCTCGAGCGCTTCGGCCGCATCCGCACGTCCTTCACCGCGTTCCTCCTCGCGACGCTCTTCGCCATCACCTTCTACTTCTCGACCTCGGACGCGATGGTGCTGGCGATCGGATTCCTCATGAACTTCTTCATTCAGCTTGCCGGCAATTCCATGCAGATCTTCACCTCGGAGGTATTTCCGACCAACGCCCGCGCCTCCGGCTTCGGCCTCGCGCAGAGCGGCGGCCGGATCGGCGCCGCCGCCTCCTTCTACCTCATCGCGATCTTGCAGGGTTATGGGCTAGGCTACGTCATGACCGGGATCGCCGTGCTGCTTGCGGTCGCGGCCATCGCCGTGACGCAGATCAGCCAGGAGACCCGCGGACTTTCTCTCGACACGATCGCGCCGCCAACGCGTTGAGATGCGCGAGAGGCCGGAGCAACCCTGTGGAGCTGAACCAATGACCGCCGTCGCGTCTCGCAACATCAAGTTCGTCAGCCACTCCGATCAGGGTGGGCGCGGCGACGGCGTTCAGGTCATGGTGCATCGCGGCTATGCCTATATCGGCCATGGCTATTCGAACGGCATTACCGTCATCGATGTGCGCGACCCCAAGCATCCGCGGCCCGTCGCGTTTCTGCCATGCCCGCCCAACACCCGGGCGATTCATCTCCAGACGCATGACGATCTGCTGCTCGCGGTCAACGGGCCCAGCGTCTGGACGATGAAGGTCGATCCCAAGGCCTATTTCTCGGGCTCGTCGGCCGATGCGCTGAAGGATCAGCCATTCACCGCCGGCATCCGCGTCTACGACCTGGCGCGTCCCGAGGCGCCGCGCGAGATCGCCTTCATGCCGACCGCGGGGATCGGGCCGCATCGCCTCTGGTATGTCGGCGGACGCTATGCCTACGCCTCGATCCACACGCCGGAATTCAGCGACCATGTGCTCGCCATCATCGACATGGCGGAGCCGACCCGGCCGCAGGTCGTCGGCAAGTTCTGGCTCCCAGGCATGTGGACCGGCGGCGGCGAGACGCCGAGTTGGCCCAAGGGAAAGCGCTATGCGCTCCACCACGCGCTGGTCGCCGGAACGCTCGCCTACGGCGCCTGGCGCGACGGCGGGCTCAGCGTGATCGATGTCGGCGATCCCACGCGGCCGAGATTGCTCGCCCATCGCAACCTTGATCCGCCGT
>JASHUO010000865.1 GCA_030039975.1 Alphaproteobacteria bacterium | reverse complement strand
ACTTGCAGAACGGCGAGGCGATTAGCACCTGGCGCTCCTCCTGGAAAGCGCCCATGCCGCCGCGATAGGTCTCCGAGGCGCCGCCGATCAGGATCATCGGCCAGCAATTCTGCTGAGCATTGGCGAGGCCGGCGAGGCCGTGCACCACGCCGGGGCCGGTCACGGTGAGGCAAGCGCCGGGGCGGCCGGTCAGATAGCCATAGGCCTGCGCCGCGTAGGAGGCGGCCTGCTCGTTGCGCATGCCGATATAGGCGACGCCTTCCTTCTGCGCGGCTGTCGCGATCGGGCCGACCGGAAAGCCGACGACCCCGAAGAGGTGATCAATGCCCTGCTGTTTCAGGCTCCGCGCTACCAGGGTCGCGCCGTCGACTTCGCTCATGCTTTCCTCCCCGTGGCCTGGTGGCCTAATGGTTTCAGCGGCAAGATTACGCGCTGACGGCAGGCCGCGAAAGGGCATGCCGAACGGGAAGGGCTGCTATGCGCCAGGCGGCACCATAGAACCAGCCGATAGGAAGGATGGCGTCCGCCGGAGATCAAGGCATCTTACTGCCTTTGCGCGACGACATCTCGCCGCGCGCCCGCGGGTCGCGGCCCTCGACCTTCCTGGGTGCGCAGCCAATCCCAAACCCGGTCGGCCCTGCCGTTGACCAGCTTGCACCAGGTCGTGTCGCGGATGCACGTGTCACGCGCCGGCCCCCACCAGCGTTCGGTCACCACCATCAGTTTCCAATCCGGGCGGTCGCCCTGACCGTGCTCCAGCCAATGGATCTCGAGCTGCACCGAATATCGCCCACTCCAATAGTTATGGCGCTCGCGGGTCCAGCTCACGCCGTCGACCTCCCAGCGATCCCCGACCTGGCTCGGATTGGAGGAGGCGTAGATCGAGCGCCATTGCCACAGGAAGGAGCGGCTGTTGAGGCTGCGCACGCTGCCTTTCCCGCGGCCGCTCAGGCTCTCAGCTCGGCGAGCTTGGTTTCGCCATAGACGAGCACCTGCACCTTCTCCAGCGTCACCAGCCCACTCCCCATCATCCCGTCGAGGACGGGGAGGAATTCCGTGATCTTCTGCTCGCTGTCGACGATCTCGATCACGACCGGCAAATCCTCGGAGAGACGCAGGATTTTCGCGGTGTGCAGCCGGCTCGAATGGCCAAAGCCCATGGGCCCGCGCAGCACCGTCGCCCCTGCGAGGTGCAGTTCACGTGCCTTCAGGACGATGGCCTCGTAGCGTGGGCGCCCATGGTCGCGCTCGTCTTCGCCGAGGAAGACGCGAAGCAGCATGGCATCGCGCGGGACGTGCATGGCCCGTCTCCTCTGTTCCTCCCAATATTCCGCCGGGCCAACAAAAAAGCCCCTACCGCGCGCCGAACGCCGTAGGAGCCATCAGCCATTGCGGCGGTTTCGGGGAGCTCCATCCCCGTCGTCCTGAAGCCTCCGTCAATTGCGGTTGCGCGTCAACAGATTCCCCATCCGCTCGGGCACGCAGACGCCATTGGCTGGCTTGATTGCTGTGGGCGACCGCCCTATATCGATTGCGGGGATGGGGTCCCCCCTAAACCGCCATAATGGCTGATGGCTCCTACTGCGTGCGACAGCGCGTCAGGAGGGGAGCGGCCCATGCGACAGCGGTTCGGCGCCACAGAGCATCGACCAGCCAAAGATTTCGAGAGGGTGCGCTCGCTCCCGGCCAAGCACCCGTGGACCCTGCGATCCCACGCCCGCCAGTTCACCCTATGGTCAGCCGATCGACCCGGCGCGCCCCGTGCGAGCCGGGACCTGCCGTCAAGTGACGTCGCCGCTCGTTCGCCAGCCAGGGGATGCGTGGCGAGGTTCGGGCGATGACCTTCGAGAGCATTCTCTTTCGGCCGGGCGATCCTCGCCCCGACGACGCGCTCGCCGCGCCGGATTTCTTCCTCGACCTCAACCTCGATCAGATCCTCGCCGCGGTCACGACCGGCAAGGCCGAATACCGACTGACGCCCTTCTTCCGCGCGCCGCTCTATGACGTCGATGCCGTCGCCTTCCGTCACGAAGTGATGCGGGATCTCGAACACGCGACTGTTTTCGAATGCGTCGGAGAATTTGCGAGAGGCATGCGGGTCGTCCGCGAGCAGCTCTCCGAGCTGGCGAAACGTTACCACGAGCGCCAGAAGGACCGCTGGTTTCTCGACGCGGTCAGCCTCTACGGTGTGGCGGTGCAGCGCCTCGCCCGCGATCTGTCGGCCGAGGGGCTGAGCTCGCGCGGGCTCTTGGCCCTCCGAGACCATTTGGCCCGGTACACATCATCAGAATGCTTCATCGCCCTCATGGACGAGGGAAGGCGGCTCGACGCTGCCCTCTCGGCGATCCGCTATACCGTGCTGACCCACGAGCTCAGGGTCGAGGTGCAGCGCCACGGCGGGGAGGGCGACTACAGCGCGGAGATCGCGGCGACCTTCGAGAGATTCCAGCAAGGCGATGTCGAAGAGCATCGTTTCGCCTTCCCTGCCGCGCTGGAGATGAACCATGTCGAAGCCCAGATCCTCGACGGCGTCGCGCACCTGTTTTCGGAGACCTTCGCGCAGCTTGCCAACTACCGGGCAACGAACGCCGATTTTCAGCATCCTCTCGTCGTCGCATTCGACCGGGAGATCCAGTTTTATGTGGCCTATCTCGAATACATCACGCCGCTGAAGGCGGCGGGGCTCGCCTTCTGCTATCCGCGCATCAGCGCGAGAGAGAAGCAAATCAACGATCATCAGGGGTTCGATCTCGCCCTCGCCGGGAAGCTCATCAGGCACAACGCTACGCCGGTCTGCAACGATTTCCACCTGAGCGGCCCCGAGCGCATCATCGTCGTCTCCGGGCCCAACCAGGGGGGAAAGACGACGTTCGCCCGGATGTTCGGTCAGCTCCACTACCTGGCGAGCCTGGGGCTCCCGGTCCCCGGCACCGAGGCGCAGCTCTATCTCCCCGACCGGATCTTCGTGCATTTCGACCGGGAAGAACGGATGGCTGATCTCCGGGGCAAGCTCGAGGACGACCTCGTTAGAATCCGAACCATCCTCGAGATGGCAACACCGCAAAGCATCATCGTCATCAACGAGATCTTCGCTTCCACGACGTTGCGCGACGCCGTCTTGCTCAGCGAACGCATTGGGCGCGCCATCATGGGGCTCGAGGCGCTGTGCGTCTGGGTGAC
>JASHUO010000864.1 GCA_030039975.1 Alphaproteobacteria bacterium | reverse complement strand
GAGCTGATTGACGTCGACCATCGCCGGCCACAGCTCGTCGCCCGATCGCGGTGCGTCGACACGGATGGTGGCACCAATGGTGGATTGAAGTATGTCGGTCATGCCGGCGACGAGGCGGTTGAGATCGACGGCCTGGCGCTCGAGACGCTGCTTGCGCGCGAAAGCAAGAAGCTGTTGCGTCAGCTTCGCGCCACGCTCCGCGGCGCGCCGGGCGCCGTCGAGCATGCGGCGGAGCGTCGGATCGGGCGAGCGCTGCGCGACGAGCTCGAGATTGCCAAGAATGCTGGTGAGCAGATTGTTGAAGTCGTGCGCCACACCGCCGGTCAGCAGTCCGATCGCCTCCATCTTCTGGCTCTGGCGCAGCGCCTCTTCCGTCGCTTTGCGTTCGGTCACATCGTGGGTGCTGACGAGCAGCTTCGCGACACGGCCTTCCGGATCGCGGATCGGCACCACCGTCGCCTGCATGATGCGCGTACCGGTGGGGTAGAAATAGGTATCCTCGTAGGTGATGGGCGTCCCGGTGTCACGGCAGCGCCGGAAACGCTCTGTCAGCCGATCGCCGAGGTCGCGCGAAAACATGTCATAAGCGGTCTTTCCGATGAAGTCCGCCGACTTCCAGCCGGTGGTCTTTTCATGCGAGGGGTTGGCGGCTTCGTAAACGAAGCGGTCATCGGCGGTGACCGAAAGCAGGATCAGACCCGCCGTGGTGTGCTCGAAGATGGCGGCGTAGCGTGCCTCGAGCGTGTCGTTGCGCTGCTGCAGCGCCTCACGGGCCCGGTTCCGCTCGGTCGTGTCGAGGAACGTGCCGACCATGCGCAGCGGCCGGCCGGCCGGGTCATAGATCGGACGCCCGCGCGCCAGGATCCAATGCACGCCGCCGTCCGGCCAGATCGTACGCAGCTCGAATTCATAATCGTTGCCGCTCGCCACCGCCCGCTGGACCGCCGCCAGCTTGTCCTGGAGATCCTCGGGGTGGATCATCGACAACAGCGTCGCGTAGGTGAAGCCAGCATCGGGCGGCAGGCCGAACAGCGCCTTGCCGCGGTCCGAGACCTCGAACGCCTCGCGCTTCAGGTCGAGCGACCAGGAGCCGAGCCTGCCGGCCTCGAGCGCCAGCGCCAGACGCTGCTCGCTCTCGCGCAGCGCCTCCTCGGTGTGCTTGCGCGCCGTGATATCGCTGACGATGCTGAGGCAGTAGAGCGGCCGGTCCGCGGCATCGCGCACGAGAGATACGGTGAGCTCGGCCCAGATGATCTCGCCATCGCTGCGGATATAGCGCTTCTCCATGCTGAAGGTCGCGATCTCGCTCGCAATCGCGCGCTTGAGCAACGTCAGATCCGCGTCGAGGTCGTCGCGGTGCGTGAGGTCTTGAAAGCGCTGCCGCAACAGCGCCTCGCGCGAATAGCCCAAGATCTCGCAGAGCTTGCGATTGACGCGCAGGAAACGACCGTCAAGCGCGACATGCGCCACGCCGACCGCCGCGTGTTCGAACGTCTCGCGCAGTGAAGCTACCCCATCGCGTTGTTGGGTCGCGGCGGCCGTGCGAGCGGGGCATAGCGTAACCCCGGACCCAATCGCATCGACCGCACGGCCCTGGTCCTCGACCAAGCCGCCCCTGCGCATGTTAGCGGCGCGCGCCCGGCCTGACGATTGCAATCTCGCACTCGCGCCACACGCATAGGGTCACCTCGGTAGTTCTCGTTGAGGCGTGACGCCCTTTCCCCAAACCGAGGGTTTCACCGCGAACCACCCGGTGGCGCTCGCATGAGGGCACCAACGCATGGCCCTCCTCGATCGGCGCCACCTCTAGCGCCGCCGCAGCGTCTCCAGCACGTCGTCGCCTACCGTCTCCAGCGCGATGCGCTCGAAGCGCTTTGCATCGGCAAGGCGCTGAAGGCCGAAGCCGGCAACCGCCGGGATGCCGTCGCCGCCGACCAGCATCGGCGCGTGGAACCAGGCCAGCCGGTCAACCAGCCCCGCGCGCAACAGCACCGCCGCCAAGGTCGAGCCGCCTTCCACCAGCACCCGCGTCAGGCCGCGTCGGCCGAGCTCCTGAAAGGCGGCGCTCATGTCGACCATATGCGCCGGCGTCGGCGGTACCTCGATCAGCTCGACGCCGCAGCTGAGGAAGGCCTCGCGCCGCGCCGCATCGCCGTGGCGCAGGGTGATGAACCAGGTCGGCACCTGCCGCGCCTCGGCGACGACGCGCGCGGTGAGCGGCACGTTGAGCCGGCTGTCGAGCACGATGCGCACCGGGCTCTGGTGGTCGAGCCCGGGCAGCCGGCAGGTGAGCAGCGGATCGTCGGTGATCACCGTATTGCTGCCGATCAGCACCGCGTCATGGCTTGCGCGCAGCAGATGGGCGCGGTCGCGCGCCAGCTCGCCGGTGATCCAGCGGCTTTCACCGATGGCCGTGGCGAGTTGGCCATCGAGCGTGGTGGCCAGCTTCAAGGTCACCAGCGGGCGGCCCTGGCGCAGGCGCAGGAAAAAGCCGGCATTGATCTCCTCCGCCTCGGCGGCGGCGAGCCCGACCGCAACTTCGATGCCGGCCTCGCGCAGCCGCGCGATGCCCTGGCCCGAGACGCGCGGATCGGGATCTTCGAGCGGCATCACCACCCGCGCGACGCCGCCGGCGATCAGCGCGTCGGTGCAAGGCGGCGTCTTTCCCCAGTGGCAGCAGGGCTCGAGGCTGACATAGGCGGTGGCGCCGCGCGCCGCCTCACCGGCCCGCCGCAGCGCTTCGGTCTCGCCATGCGGGCGCCCGCCCGGCTGGGTCCAGCCGCGGCCGACGACGCGCCCCTCTTTCACCAGCACGCAACCGACCGCCGGGTTAGGGCAGACCGAGCCGAGCCCACGCCGCGCCAGCGCCAGGGCCGCTTTCATATAGCCGAGATCGTTCATGGCGCCCGGCATCGCTAGGCTGCTAATCGCCGTCGACGGTGTTGCCGATGCGGTGGATGAACTCGCCGAAATCCTTGGCCTCGCGGAAATTGCGG
>JASHUO010000863.1 GCA_030039975.1 Alphaproteobacteria bacterium | reverse complement strand
GCTGGTGGAAGTTCGTCATCGTCCTTGCCGCCGGCGGCGGCGCGGTGCCGGTCGCCTGGCGCTTCCTGCGCGACTATCAGAAGGAGCGCATCTACACCTTCCTCGATCCCGAAAGCGACCCGCTCGGCGCCGGCTATCACAGCCTGCAATCGAAGATCGCCATCGGCTCCGGCGGCGTCTTGGGCAAGGGCTTCCTGCAGGGGACGCAATCGCATCTCTCCTTCCTGCCGGAGAAGCAGACCGACTTCATCTTCACCATGCTGGCCGAGGAGTGGGGGCTGGTCGGCGGGCTGGTGCTGCTCGCGCTCTATACCCTCGTCTTCATCTATGGCTATGCCATCGCCTTCCGCTGCCGCAACCAGTTCGGCCGTCTCCTGGCGCTCGGCATCACCGTCAACTTCTTCCTCTACGTCTTCATCAACACGGCGATGGTGATGGGGCTCATCCCGGTGGTGGGCGTGCCGCTCCCGCTCATCTCCTATGGCGGCACCGCCATGCTGACGGTGATGTTCGGCATGGGCCTGCTGATGAGCGTCTATGTCCACCGGGATACGCGGATCGGGCGGTTCGGGGACGCGGATAGCTAAGGCGAGGGCGCGAGGGGGCTTGTCGGAGGGGTGCGGCTCCCGCGGTTGCTGCGCAACCGCTGCCGCCGCCGCGGACGACCTCGCGATGCGAGGTCGCCTAGGGGGAGCCGGCTACGCCCCCGGTGTACACCGGGAGCGTTTCGCCACACGTGAAACATCCTTCACGATGTCAGAGAGCAGGGTTGTGCGGAGATGGTACCACGGCACCCCTCACCGAAGCGGGATGCGCTCGACAAGCCGCGTCCCCTTTGCTATAGACGCGCCCTTCCCGGTGGGGCGCATAGCTCAGTTGGTAGAGCAGCTGACTCTTAATCAGCGGGTCCCAGGTTCGAGCCCTGGTGCGCCCACCAAATTGCGAAGCAAACTTGACAACTTCCGACCGGCCGGTGTCCCAAGCGCATCGGCCGATTTCGTTTCCGGACCCCAATGGGACACCGTCGCGCACAATGTTGACAACGCGGCCTCGGGGTTCGTGTAGCGGCGCGAAAGCTTTGGCACCGCTTGGCGCGGGGTTTGGCACCACAGCGAACAGCCGCAATGTACCACAAGCGGGTGCTCGGCCCTTTGATCGCCGACGTGAGACTGGAGCAGGCCGGTCGAGGCGCGCTATCCGCGGTATTTCTGAGCGCAAAAGTGCATTGCTCCAGCGCCAAGCCGGTCCTGCATCAGTTGTTGTATGGAATCGAGATCGGCACCACTACCGTTTCCTATTTCAACTGTTTGTCCGTCGGAGGCGACGATCTTGATTATGCCGATATACCGACCATTGCGAGTGCTATAGCACTCCACATGGTCTATATCTTTCCAGGCGAAAGACACCGGTTTTCCAAAAAACGCGCCCTCGCTCGTCACGCCGATGTCGGTGACAAAGGTGGTGGGATTCGTGATGAGAGTGACAAGAATCATGAGGGGCGCAACCCCAAGGGCAATCGGGGCAAAGCAGATAACCATGACAACGGCATTCTTGGGGATTCTTCCGGCAACGAGGAATTTGACAACTCGCGGAAGCCACAAACCGAAGATCAATACAACAAAAATAAGGCAGACACCGCCCATAACGAGGCGAGTAGTCCCAGCTGCATAGCGGGCTTCGTATAATATGTGAGGCGACATCGGGGTCTGCTCCAGCGACAAGCAATAGTAAATTCGCAATAATGAACGATTGGGAAACGACGGATATGCTTGTTGAAGGGTTCCCGCTTTGGGTCAAAGGCGGACAGTCGCATCAGCGACGCAACCCAAGTGACGAATAGAAGGGGTGCAGTTCATGACTCTGACCCCGATTTCTTTCACACAGCCAGGGTCAAAGGCTGCCATCATTGCTTTGGTGAGAAGCGTCTGAAGCTGGGACCTGAGCAGACCAGAGCTCGATGGGGGACAGAGCGTCGTTAATGACCCGATCCGGATATCTCGCCGACACTTTCGTCCTCGAGCAGGATTCATAGCATGGTTAAGGTATAGTCGCCGCCAATCCGGAACCGCCGCTACGTCTTCCCACTATTTCCCGCCGACTGCGCCGGGAACACTCGGGACGTGTCGGACGTTTCCCCGACCGAGCATTACTTCCGGAGATCGCCGTAAGACGCGTACTTTCTCCCACATGGCACACGACATCGACGAATACTTTCTGGCTCAAGCGGCAGAAGCGCCGTGTTTCAAGCCGCTGAAGAAGCGGGAGCGCATCCCAGTCACACTAGCACCTGATGAGAACTGTACTGGTCTTGTGGTACCGAATGCGAACGAAACGCTGCCTCAGCCAGAAATCGTTTCGCCTGCGCAAAGGCACAATCCAAAGTATCTTCTCAGTGTGCTCGGGATCGGATTGAGCTTCGGGCTCGCGTTAGGCGCGGGACTGCCGACCGGCCACCATGGTGGCGTCGTCTATTTGCCACCCGCGATCCCCGCAGCACCGCCGCCCATGATCATCAAGATGGAAAATAGCTCGATGTCGCCGCCCGTGACACAGGATGCAAAAGTGCTCCTGTTCAAATATTTCGAGCAGTGGCGGCAGCATCATCGTCAATAGATCGCACCATCTAATCGCGCCCAGCAAACCTCCTCTTAATGGCTTGCTCCTACCATGCCGACGCTATGACCTACGACCGCGATCAGAATCGCGAAGCATGCCCCGAAAGCCTACTGCAGCAAGTTGCGGTCGAGCTCCGGCCGGCGGTGTCCGGGCTCTATCGGGGGCTTTGGCGGATCGCGTTCGGCCGAGAACGACGCTCCGATCAAGAGGACAAGCAACTACTCGCGTCGGTCAATGCGGCGGCAAACGCACTAGGGTGCGCCGGCTTTTCGAGCATGGGAGCAGCTATTTTTATCTCCGGTGCACTGGCAATGCATCGCCTCAGGCTTGAGCCGCGTACTTGTTCTTCCGGCGATCTTAGCGCGACAGAGCGACAAGAGCGTGCGGTAGAGCTTTTTGCATGCGTCGATGCCGAGCTGAAGCGAGCTTTGGGAGAGTTGCCATTCTTGCTCAGCTGTGCCGACGCTGAACCAAAATTCCATGTCGAAGAACTTGGCGACAGGACGTCCGTGGGCATGAAGCCAGTGCGACGCGAGAAATCAGCTAGGCGATAAGGGTATCGTCTTCGAGCTGTGCGCTCAAAGATCGGACCGCTTGATCTCATCGTCGAGCCGCTGCCGCAGCATGATCGCCGCGATCTTGTCCAGGCGAAACGCCACCGATGCCGCGTTGCCTAGTCGACCAGCGCCGGTCGGCACCGACGGAGGCTCCTGGCGGCTCACGCTGATCCGGAACGAAGCGGTCTTCGTCGCGCAAGAACAGAAGTGCCGCGCCGGGGTCGCGACGTTGTTTACCCGCTTCTTTTTCGGACGACGAACTCTCGCTCTATCGGGGGACCGCGTTCACTGCAAGCTTTGCTACGCTGCCGGCTTCAGGCGGAGCCCGACATCGGCGCGCTTGCCTGCCGGAAACGCGAAGGCGATGGCGGCGGCGGCGAGCCCGATCGTGAGAGAGACGATATAGAGCCAGGTGTAGGCGCCGAAGTGGTCGTAGAACCAGCCGCCCGCCGATGGACCGAGCGCCATGCCGATACTGGATGCCATGGTGACGGCGCCGAAGGTGGTGCCCATGGTCTTGGCGCCGAACCACTCGCGCACCAGGATGGCGTAGAGGGGCATCACGCCGCCATACGCGAAGCCGAACGCGACGGAGAGCGCATAGAACTCGCCGAGCTGCCCGACGAGGAGATAGGTCCCGATCGCCAGCGCCTGCACCAGGAGTCCAGTGGCGAGCACCGGCTTTGCGCCGACGCGGTCTGCGAGAAGACCGAGCGCGATGCGCCCGCCAAGTCCGGAGAGGCCGGCGACGCTGTAGATGCTAACCGCCGCCATCGGCGCGATGCCGCAGAGCATGGCGTAGGAGACCATGTGGAAGATTGGCCCCGAATGCGCCGCGCAGCAGAAGAAATAGGCGAGCGCGATGGTGACGAATTGCGGCGTGCGAAAAGCCTCCAAGGCCGTGAGCGACGGCGGCTCGGCTGCCGCGGTGCCGATCGCGCCGGGTTGCGACGACGGCAAGGCGACGGGCGGCGGGCGCCGTACCCAGAGCGTCGCCGGGATGAGGAGGATTGCCGCGGCGGCGGCCATCACCAGCATCGCGGTGCGCCAGTCATAGGCGGAGATCAGCCAGCGCGCCGACGGCGCCACGATGAGCGGGTGCATGCCCATGCCGGCGGAGACGAGCGCCACCGCGAGGCTGCGCTGGCGCGTGATCCACGCCGTGGTGGCGGAGATCATCGGCACGTAGAAGCTGCCGGCGGCAACGCCGATAAATCCGCCGAAGAGCAGCTGAAACTGGACGAGGCTCGCCGCATTGCTTGCCACCGCGAGGCCTAAAGTAAGGATCAGGCTGCCCAGCAGAACAACGATGCGCGGCCCGAATCGGTCGGAGAGGGCACCCCAAGCAAAGGTGGCGATGCCCATGAAGACGAAGTTGAGCGTGCTTGCAACGCCGATACCGGCGCGCGACCAGCCGGTCGCTTCGGCCATCGGCGCCAAGAACACGGCGAGCGACATCATGGCGCCGATGGCGATGCAGTTCATAAGCGCACCGACGCCGACGATGACCCAACCGTAAGACCGCTCCATGCCGCTCTCCCGACTTCCACGAGAAGACTAGTCGAAGATGGCGTGTGCTCAATGTGCCCGCTCGAAGGTATAGGACGGGACCTGCGGCCCCTTCAACTCT
>JASHUO010000862.1 GCA_030039975.1 Alphaproteobacteria bacterium | reverse complement strand
GCGGCGGCGCTGCTGATGTCGTGCGCTTCCCACCAGAGCGCAAACTCGGGGCTGCCGCGTCGCAGGCGGTGCAAGAGATCGAGAAACGCCGGATCGCCGGCCCAAAGATCATGGGTCGCGCGAAATTGCGCCACCACGCGTTTTGCCTCATCGGTCCAGGCCGCGCCGAAGAGGCGCCGCGTCTCCGGTTTGGTCAGGATGCAGACGAGGATATTGCGATCCTCCTCGGCGAGGCGGTCGAAGGCGAAGATCTCCGCTGCCGCGGCATTCCACGCCAGAATGTCCCAACGGCGCCCGGTGATGTAGGCCGGGTGATTGAGGCTTTCGACCAGGCGTCGGATTGCTGCGGGGACGCTCTCGCGCGCGAACGGGCGGCGATCGGCATTCCGCGTCAACGCCCGCAAATGCGCATGTTCGATGCTGTTGAGGCGCAGCGCGCGGGCCAGCGCGTCGATCGTGGTGACGGACGGGCTGACGGTTCGTCCCTGCTCCAGCCGGATATACCAATCGACGCCGATGCCCGCGAGCTCGGCCACCTCCTCGCGTCGGAGCCCCGGGGTCCGGCGCCGTCGCCCGTTCGCGAGACCCACCGCTTCGGGGCTCAGCCTTTCGCGCCGCGATCTGAGGAAATCGCCGAGCTCGCTCCGACTCGCATCCGCCATCGCCTTCCTCGCCGCCGGGGTGGGCCTCTTCAGTCCTAGGATAATACCAGGCCTGAATGCGACCAAGGAAGCCTGCGAAGATGGCTCACTCAAGCCAAAAGGAATGATGATGAAAGCGGCAATCCTGAAAGCGTTCGGCTCCCCGCTCGCGATCGAAACCTTGCCCGACCCGGTCCTGGGCACCGGCGAAGTTATCGTCGATATGATCGCCACCCGCGTCCTGTCCTATGCGAACGAGGTCTTCAGCGGCGAGCGGAAATATCTGCTGGACCTGCCAGTGGTGCCGGGTGCCGGCGGGATCGGCCGCGTGCGCGCGGTGGGACCGGACGCCACTCATCTTGTCGTCGGCGATTGGGTCTATTGCGATCCGACCGTAAGGTCGCGCGACGATGCGCTATCGCCCGACATCACGCTGCAAGGCGCGAGCGCTCGCGGCGAAGGCGGCCTGCGCCTGCAGCAGTATTTCCGCCACGGCTCTTTCGCCCAGCGGATGCGCGTGCCGACAGAGAATGCCATCGGCATCGGCGCGCTCGAGGAGGGAGATGCGGCGGGCTGGTGCGCGCTCGGCACGATGCTCGTACCCTATGGCGGATTTCTCGCCGCGGCTCTGCAAGCCGGAGAAATCGTTCTGGTCAGCGGCGCCACCGGAAATTTCGGCAGTGCTGCCGTTGCCGTGGCGCTGGCGATGGGAGCGCGCTGCGTCATCGCGCCGGGTCGGAACGAAGCCGTGCTGGCGGATCTCGCGCGCCGCTTCGGTCCGCGCCTGCGAACGGTGAAGCTCCTCGGCAATGAGGATGAGGATCGCGAGCGCATGCAGCGAGCGGCGCCGGGTCCGATCGACTGCGTGCTGGATATTCTGCCGCCCTCGGCGCCGGCGACAGCGGTGCGGGCTGGCGCGATGGCGGTGCGGCCTTATGGCAGAGTCGTGCTGATGGGCGGCGTCGGCATGCTGGGAGGCGCCGGGCTGGAATTGCCTTACCCCTGGATCATGCGAAACTGCATCACCATCCATGGCGTATGGATGTACCCGCGTGAGGCCACCGTCCACTTGGCCGGGCTGATCCGCGCCGGTCTCTTGAGCCTCGATGGATTTGACATCACGACATTCGCTTTGGATGACGCGAACGAGGCCGTCGCGCATGCCGCCGCCAACAGCGGTCCTTTCAAGATGACTGTGATCCGGCCTGATCCCGGCGGCTGACGCCGAGGACTCGCGCCGGCGCCGAGCAGCGCCTATATCCATCGCCGAATTAGGCCGTGGCACCTAAGCCTACGGCCGCGGCAGGGAGGTTGGGCGATGGCGCATCTCTGGGAAAAGTCCTATCCGCCGGGCATCTCCTGGGGCGGGGCGCTGCCCGCGCCGGTGCCGGTCGAGAGCCTGCTCGAGAGCGCCGCGGCGCAATGGGGCGACCGCACGGCGATCGACTTCTACGACCGGCGGCTCAGCTTCCGCGAGCTCCACGATCTCGCCAGGCGCGCCGCCAAGGGCTTCCAGACGCTCGGCGTCGGGCCGGGTGTCCATGTCGGCCTCCATCTGCCGAACACGCCGCATTATGCGGTCTGCTTTTTCGCCGTGCTGATGGCCGGCGGCCGCGTCGTCAATTTCAGCCCCTTGGCGGCGCCGCGCGAACTGCAATATCAGCGCGCCGACAGCGAGGCGCGCATCATGGTCACCTTGGGTCTGCCCACGCTCTATCCGCAGGTCGCCGCGCTCAAGGGCAGCGCCGGGCTCGACGCCATCGTGGTCTGCGCGCTCGAGGATTTTCTGCCGGCGCCGGCGGTGCGCGCCGCGTTCGGCCCTGCCGCCGAGCGCGCGGCGGGACCGGGACGCGAGATCGACTTCGCGCAGCTCATCGCCAATGACGGACATTATGCGCGCCATCCGCACCGGCCGCTCGAGGAGGATGTCGCGGTGCTGCAATACACCGGTGGCACCACCGGCGATCCCAAGGGCGCCATGCTGACGCATGCAAATTTCTGCGCGGTCATCGCGGCGCGGGACCGCTGGGCGGGAGAAATCGTGGCGGGAGAAGAGAAGGCTCTGGTCGTGCTCCCGCTCTTCCACATCTACGGGCTCTCCTTCATCCTGCTGCTGTCGATCGCCAAAGGCACCGAAATGGTGATGCATATCCGCTTCGATGCCGAGCGCGTGTTGCAGGATATCGCGCGCAAGAAGATCACCTTCTTCGCCGGCGTGCCGACGATGTTCACGGCGATGGTGAACCATCCCAAGATCGCCGAGTTCGACCTGTCCTCGCTCAAGACCTGCGTCTCGGGCGGCGCGCCGCTGCCGGTCGAGGTGCTGAGCCGCTTCCAGCAGCTCACCGGCATAACGCCGTCGGAGGGTTATGGCCTCACCGAGACGGCGCCGCTCGGCACCATGCAGGCGATGGGCGCGCCGCGGCCCGGCACGGTGGGATTGCCGGCGCCGCAGACCATCATCGAGGTGGTCGATCTCGAGACCGGCATGACAGTGCTGCCGGCGGGCCAGAAGGGCGAGATCTGCTTCTGCGGCCCGTCGGTGATGAAGGGCTATTGGAAGAAGCCCGAAGTGACCGCCGAAGCGTTTCGCGGTGGCCGCTTTCACACGGGCGATATCGGCTTCATCGACGAGGACGGCTACGTCACGCTCGTCGACCGCAAGAAGGACATGATCCTCTC
>JASHUO010000861.1 GCA_030039975.1 Alphaproteobacteria bacterium | reverse complement strand
GGCGTGCTTGGGCATTCACGCATCTCGAAGAGTGTCGCTTGCCCGCTTTCGCGGGCAAAGCGATGATTAGGTGGCGGAGACGCGAGATGTGTGCGTCCCCCAGCGCCTTCGCGCAGGCGACGAATAAGATCCGACCCCGATACGGCTCTTTACGGAGGCGAGCGTCGCGCCTCAGCTCCGCCCGGCCGGCACGCTGCGCGCCACCATCTCCTTCACCCGCTCCAGCGCGACCTTGAGCTGATAATCCTTGATCGTGCCGATCACGGCGGGATCGATGGCGACGTCCTGGCTCGCTTCCTCTTTCTGCATCGCCGGCGTCAAGGTGCCGGGCTTCGCGGTGCTGTCCATCGGCCCGGTATTCTTGAGCGCACCGGGCAGGTTCACTTCATGCACCACGGTCGCTTCCACCACCTGCTCGTCCTTGGGCGGCAGGACGATCTGGTCGGGGGTGATGCCTTCGCCCTGGATCGAGCGGCCGGAGGGCGTGTAGTAGAGCGCCGTCGTCAGCCGCAACGCGCCGTGGCCGTCGAGCGGGATGATGGTCTGCACCGAGCCCTTGCCGAAGCTGCGCGTGCCGAGAATGGTGGCGCGGCGGCGATCCTGCAGGGCGCCGGCGACGATCTCGGACGCGGAGGCCGAGGCGCTGTTGATCAGCACGACCACCGGCACGCCATGCAGCCGGTCGCCATCGGGACGCGCATCGAAGGTCTCATCCTCGCCCGGCGAACGGCCGCGGATCGACACCACGGTGCCGCCATCGAGGAAATCGCCGGCGACATGCACGGCGGTATCGAGCAGCCCGCCGGGATCGTTGCGCAGATCGAGCACCAGCCCGTCCAGCCTGCCGCCCGCTTGGCGCCGCAAATCGCCCAGCGCGTCGACGAACTCGTTCTGCGTCTTCTCCATGAAGGTGGTGACGCGGATATAGCCGATCCGCCCGGGCTCGAGCTGCGATTTCACCGACGCCACCCGGATGACCGCCCGCGTCAGCGAGACGTCGAACGGCTTATCCCCGGTGCGCAGGATGGTCATGCGCACCGTCGATCCTGCCGGACCGCGCAGCCGGTCGACCGCGTCCTTCAGCGTCATCGAATCCGTCGGCACGCCGTCGATACGCAGAATGATGTCGCCGGGCTTGATGCCGGCAAGCGCCGCCGGCGTATCGTCGATCGGCGACAGGATCTTCGGATGGCTGTCCTCGCGCGTGAGCTCCGCGCCGATGCCGGTGAACTCGCCCTCGCTGTCCGACAGCATATCCTGGTATTCGGACTCATCCATATAGTCCGAATGCGGATCGAGCCCGGTCAGCATGCCCTTCAAGCTGTCCTTGGTGAGCTGGTCCTCGGTCACCGGCTCGACATAGCCCGCGCGGACCTTGGCCATCACCTCGTTGATGAGGGCGAGGTCGGCATCACTGTTGTTGGACTGGTGCGAAGGCGCATTGGCGCAGGCGCCCAGCGCCAGCATGGCGAAGGCGGCGAGCGCCGCGCCGGCCAGCCGGCGCCTCGAAGAGGGGGTGTTCATCGGCGATGTCACTCGTGATTTCGGTTTGGTCCGGGGCGCGTGGTCTACCAAAGCTAGAACGCCAGCATGGCGCAACGAGCCGGATGCCGGCAAGGGTTATAAAGGAGCAGAACCCCAGGGTCATCCCCATAGCTGCGTTAATTTGACCGATCCTGATTAACCGCGGCGTCCAATCGCCGGCGATGGCCGAGCGCGCCCGAGGCTGCTAGCATCTTGTGCCGCCGGGGAAATGAGGGGCGATGGGCTGGGAGAAGGACATCGACGAGCTGCGCCGCCGCGAGGCGCTCGCCCAGGAGATGGGCGGCGCCGAGAAGGTCAAGCGACAGCATGATGGCGGCAAGCTCACCGTGCGCGAGCGCATCGAAGGGCTGCTCGACCCCGGCACTTTCCACGAGGTCGGCGCCCTCGCCGGCAAGGCGCGCTACGGCGACAATGGCGCCCTCGACAGCTTCATGCCGGCGAATTTCGTCGTCGGCCGCGGCCTGATCGAGGGGCGTCCGGTGGTGGTGGGTGGCGACGATTTCACCGTCCGCGGCGGCGCTGCCGATGCATCGATCCGCGGCAAGCAGATCATCGGCGAACAGATGGCGCAGGAGCTTCGCCTGCCGCTGATCCGGCTGGTCGATGGCACGGGCGGCGGCGGCTCGGTCAAGACGCTCGAGACCGAGGGGCGCACCTATGTGCCGGCCAATCCCGCCTGGGACCTGGTGGTGGCCAATCTCGGCACCGTGCCGGTGGTGGCGCTGGGCCTCGGCTCGGTGGCCGGCCTCGGCGCGGCGCGGTTGGTGACGGCGCATTATTCGCTGATGGTCGAAGTCGTCTCGCAGATGTTCATTGCCGGGCCGCCGGTGGTGGCACGGCTCGGCCAGAACCTCACCAAGGAGGAGCTCGGCGGCAGCGAGATCCACGCCCGCTCCGGCGCCGTCGACGATGTCGTTGCGAGCGAAGATGAGGCCTTCGCGCGGACGCGGCGCTTTCTCTCCTATCTCCCTGCCTCGGTCTTCGAGCTGCCGCCGCGCGGCGCCCCCGCCGACGATACCGGCCGGCGCGACCCCTGGCTCATCGAGGCGGTGCCGCAGGATCGCCGCAAGGTCTACGATATGCGCCGCATCCTCCGCGCCGTGCTCGACCGCGACAGCTTCTTCGAGATCGGCCGCAAGTTCGGCGGCTCGGCGATCACCGGCCTCGCGCGGCTGGACGGCTGGCCGGTCGCGGTGCTGGCGAGCGATCCCTACGTCTATGGCGGCGGCTGGACGGCGGCCGCATC
>JASHUO010000860.1 GCA_030039975.1 Alphaproteobacteria bacterium | reverse complement strand
CCTCGGTGCCGAAGACTAGCCCGTTCAAGCCGAACGGCGCACGCAGGATCTCGCCGCGCACAATCTCCGCCCCCGGCTCGAGACCGATCAGCTCGAGGTAATCGGTGCCGAAGATCGCCAGATGGTTGATGGTACCAAGCGTATGGTGGCCGCGCGGCGTCAGCGTGAAGCCGAGGCGGCGATAGCAGGCGGCTGCTTCGTCCATCCGGTCGCGGGCATTGACGACGACATGGTCGAGTGTCGGTGTCGGCAGCATCATCTGCGTCACGGCGCAGCCTCCGGATTGGCGCTTGGTTGAGGCTCGGTTTCGCCGACTTGAGCCGGATGCTCGGTGAGTGACAGGCGCGCCATCGGGTCCCTTCTCGCTCCGCCGCGTTGAGCCGCGGTGACGCCGTTGAGCCTAAGCTCGGGCGCTCGGCAAGCCCGATACTTTATATTATTGGGCGCCGTAGTCAGCATGCTCCACCTCTCGCGCGCCTTCGGCACCGCAGCATAGGCCCTTCGCTGCTTGCCGGGCGGGCCGGTACCGAGCGTCAAAGTCTGCCCGTAAATTGTTCACCTGTCTTGGAATTGGGCGGGCTGGCGAAATCTCTACAGGGGATTCTCGCGAAAACTACCGGAACCTGTCGTGGCACGAGCTTTGCTGCATCAGCGAAGGCCGTGTGATGCCTCACGCGACCGACCCGGTGCAATCCGCGGATGGCCCCTCTTCCGACATTTTCCTGAAGGCGAAGCAATGAAAAGCAACAGCAATCCATCCGGCGCAGCCGGTCGCCAGCGCCGCGGCGCGTGGTGCGCCGGGCGCCGCTTGGCTGTTCTCTTGGGCGCGCTCGCCGCCCCTGTCGCGCCGGCTCCTGTGCACGCCGCGCCTTCGTCGCTCCTGCCTCCCGAGGTGGCTAAGGCCGGCAAGATCACCTTCTGCAGTTTCGTCGATCTGCCGCCGGTCGAGTTCATGGATGCTTCCGAGAAGCCGGTCGGTTCCGACGTCGAGCTGGCGCAGGGCATCGCCAGCCGCCTCGGCGTCGCGGCCGAGTTCAACAACATGCCTTTCGCCGGGCTTATCCCGGCGCTGCTGGCCGGCCATTGCGACGCGATCATCTCGCAGCTCTTCATCAAGCCGCCGCGCGAGAAGGTGATCAATTTCATCCCCTACATGTATTCGCACGAGGTCATTCTGCTGAAGAAAGGGACCACGGGCATCGACTCCCTGGCCGACCTTTCGGGCAAGAAAGTCGCTGCAGTCACCGGCACAACGGCCACCAACCTCCTCGAGGACGAGAACGCCGAGCTCAAAGCCGCGGGCAAGCCGCTGATCGACATGGTCATGTTCCCGGAGAGCACCCCGGCGCTGCAGCAGCTGCAATTCGGCCAGGTGGCGGCCTATGGCATCGCCTTCGAAGCGGCAGCCTATTACGCCCACAAAGAGCCCGAGCTCTTCGTCACCGGCGGCAAGCCCTATTACAAGATCCTGACCGGGATCGGCATGCGCAAGGACGAGACCCAGCTGCAGCAGGCGATGGCAACAGCGTTCGCCCAGATGCGCAAGGACGGCAGCTACCACCAGATCATGGTCAAGTGGGACATCGAGCAGGACGAGCTGCCGCAAGATCAGTAGGCCGCGATGTCTTTCGACTGGTCATTCTTCTGGCAGTACCTGCTCGAGCCGAGTTCCGTCTATCTGAATGGGCTTCTGCTCACCGTCGTCCTCAGCGTCGTGTCGCAGCTGTTCGGCACGGCGCTGGGACTGGCGGCGGCACTGGCGCGGCTCTCGACGTTGCGCCCGCTGCAACTGGCGGCGCGGTTTTATATCTGGATCATGCGCGGCACGCCGCTGCTGGTGCAGATCGTCTTCATCTATACCGGCCTCGCCGCGGCCAACATTCTGCGCTTTCATGATCTGCATCTGGGCTTCGTGCTCATCGCCGGCAACGTCCAGGCAGGCATTCTCGCGCTCAGCCTCAACGAGGGCGCCTATATGGCCGAGATCATCCGGGCCGGCATCGCCTCGGTCGATCACGGCCAAGCTGAAGCCGCAAGCTCGCTCGGCATGACGCGCGGGCTGCTGATGCGGCGCATCGTCCTGCCGCAGGCGCTGCGGCTGATCATTCCGCCGCTCGGCAATCAGTTCAACATCATGCTTAAGAACAGCACGCTGGTGAGCATCATCGGCGTGCCGGAGCTGTTGCTGATCACCGAGACGATCAACTCGGCGACCTTCCGCACCTTCGAGCTCTATACGGTCGTCGGCCTCTACTTCCTCACCCTCACCACGCTTTGGGGCTTGGCGCAGCGCGCCATTGAGGCACGCTTTGCCGCTTCCTCGCAGGCGGGCGCCGTCGCTGTGCGCCCGCGTCGCTTCGCGCTCCGTAACCTCATCAACGCGGGATCGCCATGATCAACAACCTCGCCGCACCCGCCGCCGCTGCCGTGATCGCGGCGCCCAAAGCCGGCGACGACATCGTCGTCGAGGCCGTCGACGTCCATAAATGGTACGGCGCCACCAAGGTGCTGGACGGCGTCTCTCTCTCGGTGCGACGCGGCGAGACGGTGGTGATCATCGGCCCCTCGGGCTCGGGGAAGACCACCTTCGTGCGCTGCCTCAACCACCTCGAGACGATCCAGCAGGGCCTGATCCGGGTGAACGGGCATTTCATCGGCTATCGTCTG
>JASHUO010000859.1 GCA_030039975.1 Alphaproteobacteria bacterium | reverse complement strand
TGCCGCTGGAGCGGATCGAGGAGGTGATCGGCGCCGTGCAGCGGGCGCTGTCGCGCGGCGCCAAGATCTACTGGATCTGTCCCCTGGTCGAGGAATCCGAAAACACCGATCTTGCTGCCGCCGATGAGCGCGCGGCCGAGCTCCGCCGCCTTTTCGGCGAGCGCGTCGGCCTGGTGCATGGCCGCATGAAGGGCGCCGAGAAGGACCGCGTGATGGCGGCGTTCGCCGAAGGCGGCATCGATCTGCTCGTGGCGACGACGGTCGTCGAGGTCGGCGTCGACGTGCCCGAAGCGACGGTGATGGTGGTGGAGCATGCCGAGCGCTTCGGCCTGGCGCAGCTGCACCAGCTGCGCGGCCGCATCGGCCGCGGCGACAAGCCCTCGGCCTGCTTGCTGGTCTACGCCAAGCCGCTGGGCGAGACCGCCAAGGCCCGGCTCGAGATCCTGCGCGAGAGCGATGACGGCTTCCGCATTGCCGAAGAGGATCTGCGGCTGCGCGGCGCCGGCGAAGTGCTCGGGACGCGGCAGAGCGGCATGCCGGAGCTGCGGCTCGCCGACCTCGCCGCGCATGCCGACCTCCTCGCCGTCGCACGCGACGACGCCCGCCTGGCGCTGACCCGCGACTCCAGCCTTCAGACCCCGCGCGGCGCCGCGCTCCGCACCCTCCTCTACCTCTTCCAGCGCGACGTTGCGGTGAAGTACGTACGCTCGGGGTAGCGGCAGATCAGGCGCGGCTGCAGCCCCTCGCCTACCTCCGCCCCGACATGGGCGTCAGCTCGACTTCCGCCGGGCGGCGGTCAGGGGGCGTGACGATGCCGGTCGAGATCACCATCTTGATCGCTTCTTCGACCGTCATCGACAGCGGGACCACTTCGCTTCTCGGCACGAAGACGAGATAGCCCGAGGTCGGGTTGGGCGTCGTCGGCACATAGACGCTGACCGCGTCGGGACCAGTAAGGTCGCTCACCTCGCCTTCGGTGCGCGAGGTGACGAAGGCGATGGTCCACATCCCCTTGCGCGGAAACTCGACCAGCACGACCTCGCGGAAGGTGTTCGACTGCTTCGCCAGCACCGTCTCGAAGATCTGCTTCATCGCGCCATAGATGCCGCGCACCACCGGCATGCGCGCCAGGATCCGATCGGAGATGAGCAGGAAAATCCGGCCGACATAATTCGCCGTCGCCGCCCCGATCAGCGTCAGCGCGATGATGCCGATGACGAGGCCGAACCCCGGTACATGCAGGTAGGTCGCGGGGTTGTAGCGGTCCGGCAGGATCCAGCGCACCGCGCCGTCTATCGCGTCGATGAAGACCCAGGTGAGGTAGAGCGTCAGCAAAATTGGGCCGGTGACGAGAACGCCGGCGAAGAAATAGCCGCGCAGGCGCTCGACGATGCGGTGCCGCGACGTCGCTCGGCTGTCAGGTGTCTCGGCGGGCGAAGACAAGTCCCGGTCCTGCGTCAGCGGGCAGCGGCGCTGGCGCCGCTTGCCCACGTCCGCCCGCTGCGGTAGAAGACGCGGCCGACCGCCTCGCCACTGTCACGATTTTCCACTCGCGCGCTTGTGAATCCCTCTATCATCGACTCTCCGGCAGTCTGGCGAGCGGACGCTCATTCGCGGTTGGTTGTTAATGAAATGCACTCTAGCGACGCTCGGAGCCCTTCGCCAGTGATCCCCGCACCCCGCTTATTATCGGTCGCGACCGCCGTCCCGCCCTTCGCACTAGGCCAAGCGGAGGTCGCCGAGCGCGCTCGCCGGCTCTTCGCCGGCAGCGCCGCCCCCGACCTCGACCGGCTGATGCCCGTCTTCCTAAATGCGGGCATCGAGCGGCGCTACTCCTGCGTGCCGATCGATTGGTACGAATCGTCGCATGGTTGGACCGATCGCGCCGCCCTCTATCGCGATCACGCCGTGCGCCTGCTCGAAGAGGCGGGGCGCGAGGCTTTGGCGCGGGCGCAGCTTCAGCCCGAAGATGTCGACGCGGTCGTCGCCGTTTCCACCACCGGCGTCTCGACGCCCAGCCTCGATGCCGTGCTGATCGGGCGCCTCGGCTTGCGCCACGACGTGAAGCGCCTGCCGCTCTTCGGCCTCGGCTGCGCCGGCGGCGTGATCGGGCTCGCCCGCGCGGCCGATCTCGCGCGCGCCACACAAGGCACCACGGTGCTGCTGCTCGTCGTCGAGCTGTGCGCCCTGTCCTTCCGCAAACGCGACGTGTCCAAGAGCAACATCGTCGCCACCGCCCTCTTCGGCGACGGCGCCGCCGCGGCCGTCGTCTCGAGCGGCGGCGGGGCAGGCCCCAAGCTCGGCGCCGCGGGCGAGCATACTTGGCAGCACTCGCTCGACGTCATGGGCTGGGACGTGACCGAAGACGGTCTGAAGGCGGTGTTCTCGCGCGACATTCCAAGCCTGGTGCGGCGCGACATGCGCGACATCGCCACCGCTTTTCTGGCGCGCCACGCCCTCACCCTCGCCGATATCGACCGCTTCATCTGCCATCCCGGCGGCGCCAAGGTGCTGACCGCACTCGAGGAGGCGTTCCGCCTCCCCGACGGTGCCCTTGTCGAGGGCCGCGCCGTGCTGCGCGACTACGGCAACATGTCGGCGGTGACCGTGCTCTTCGTTCTCGACCGCGTGCTGCGCGCCGGCCCGCATGGCCGCATGATGCTGACCGCGCTCGGTCCGGGTTTCACCGCCGCCTTCCAGCTCCTCGACGCATCGTGACCGCGGCGCGGCTCTTTCTGGCCGCGGTGGTCCTGCTGCGTCTCGCCGAGCTGCTCCATGCCCGCCGCAACACCGAGGCGCTGATCCGCCGCGGCGGCGTCGAAATCGGGGCGCGCCATTACCCGCTGTTCATCGCGCTGCATACGGCGTGGCTCGCGTCGCTCTTCCTCTTCGTGCCCGGCGATGCGCGCGTCTCCTTGCCCTGGCTCGCCATCCTTCTGTTGATGCAGGTGGCGCGGCTCTGGTGCATCTTGAGCCTCGGCCCGTGGTGGACGACGCGCATCATCACCGTCCCCGGCGCGCCCCTGGTGCGCCGCGGCCCCTACCGGTTCATGCGCCATCCCAATTATGCCGTCGTCGTCGTCGAGATCGCGGCGCTGCCGATGATGTTCGGGGCTTGGCGCATCGCGCTCATCTTCTCGCTCCTCAACGCCGCCCTCCTCGCCTGGCGCATCCACGTCGAGGAGCGCGCCCTGACGCCGCGGCAAAGCGCAGGCTAATTCGGCACCGGTATCGTCAGGATCGCCTTCTCCGCCGCGGTCGCGGGCTCGCCGCTCTTGATCGCATCGTTGTAGAGCACGGCCAGCATCTGCTTGTCGAGCCGGCTCAACGCGCCCGCCTTGAAGCGCTCGGGCGGCGCCGCCTCGGCCGCGGGCTGTTCGAGGATGCCCATGCCGCGCAGCAAATTGCGGGAAACGCAAGCCTCGACATCGTCGAGGCTGCGATCCTCCGACACCGAGACGAAGAGCAGATAGGCGATGATCCGCCGCGTCGGCGCCAGCAGCATCTTGCCGGCGCAGGTCAGCCCGTTTTTCTGATAGTCGTCGAAATAGCCGTGATAATCGATGCCGTCGGAGAAGAACGGCGCGATCTGCTGGCCATAGGTTTTGACGTCGGCCGCCGTGTTCGTCGAGAACAGCACCAGGAAATTGATCCGGTCGCTGGAGACGACGAAATGCTCGCCGCTCGCCTCCCGCATCTCCTCGATCCGCGCCAGCGTGTCGTAGTAGAGGCGCGAGGTCACGCCCTCGCGGCTCACCAGCCCGAAGCGGACCGGCGATTGCCATTTCAGCACGATCTTCTGCTTGTCGCCCGGCAAGGCGACGAAGACGTGATCCCGGAACGCCTTGACCATCGCCTGCTGCGCCGCATTCGGCTGCCCCGCCGCCAGGCATGGCGCCGCCAGCAGCAGCATCGCCAGCACCAGGCCACATAAGCTTCGGCTTATCACGATCGCCCATCGCTCCCAAGAGATGGCCCCCGCTTTCGCGGGGCGACGCGATACTAAAGCAAAATCAATCGATCCCGTCATTCCCGCGGAAGCGCCGGACCACGCCCGACTCAATTTTCGCTTTGCCCGCGAAAAGCGGGCATCCAGGCGCCTCAGGCCCGACGAGCGGAGCGCTTGAACTGTGGGTTCCCGTTTTCGTGGGAAAGGCGGTTGGTGGGGGTTGGGGCGGCGCGCGAGGTGTGCACGCCCTAGCGCCTTCGCAGGCCGCCCCCGCCGCTCACTTCTCCCGAAACGCGCGATGGAAGCTGTCGAGGATCGGCGACAGCGTGTAGAGCGCCACCGTCGTCTTGCCGGTCTCGATCATCGCCTCGCCCGGCATGCCCGGCACCATCTTGATCTCGTTGCCGGCCGCCTTCAGCTCCTTCGCATCGACCCGCAGCCGCGCCGCGTAATAGGGCCGCTTCGTCTCCTTGTCGAAGAGCCTGTCGGCCGAGACATAGATCACCGTGGCATCGAGCGGCGGCGTGCGCCGCTCCCGGTAGGGCAGCAGGCGGACTTGCGCTTTCAGCCCCTCATGCACCCGGTCGATATCCTCGGGTCGCACCTCGGCCTCGACCACCAGCGTGTCGTCCACCGGCACCAGATCGAGCAGCGGCTCGCCGGCATTGACGACGCCGCCCGGGGTGTGGACGCGCAGATCGGTGACGACGCCGCCCTCGGGCGCCTTGACATCGGTGCGCGCCAGCACGTCGGCCGCCGCCTTCTCCTGCTCCTGCAGCTCATGCAGCTTCTGCTCGGTGTCGCGCAGATCGTTCGCGACCTGCTTCTGCCGGTCGTTCTGGATGCCGATGATCTCGACATCGGCCTCGGCGATGGTCTGCTTCGCCTGGGCGATGCGCGCCAGCGTATCGCCGTGCTGGCCGTCGACGTCGGCGAGATCGCGGAGCAGGCCGAGCAGGTGCGGCTTGCGCTCCAAGCCTTGGCTGATCAGCATCTTCACGCTGTCGATCTCCTGCTGCAGCAGCGAGGAGCGCGTCTCCAGCGCCGACAGCTCGGCCTGATGGCCGGCGATCTCCTCATGCACCTCCTTGATGCGCTCGTTGATCGCGGCGATCTTGGATTGCTGCAGCTGGCCCTCCGTGTCGAAGATGTGCTGCTGGCCGCCGAGCGTCGCGGCCACCGTAGGGTTGTCCTTCTGTGCCTCGAGATCGGCGGGCCAGCTGATCGTGCTGTCGCCGTCGCGCTCCGCCGTGAGCCGCGCCGTCCGCGCCTCGGCATCCCAGAGCTGCCCCTGGATCGCCGCCAGATCGGCGCGCGCCTTGGTGTCGTCGAGCCGGATCAGGGTCTGGCCCGCTTTCACCGTGTCGCCATCATGGACGAGGATGTCGCGGATGATGCCGCTTTCGAGATGCTGCACGGTCTTGCGATGCGAGTTGGACACGACCGTGCCCGGGGCGATGGCGGCGCTTTGGAGCGGCGCGAAGGCCGCCCAGGTGCCGGCGCCGATGACGAAGATGCCGATCAGCGCCGAGCCCGCCAGCACCAGCTCGCGCATGCGCGCGATCGGGGTCGGCGGGGGATGATCGGGAAGCAGCGTAATCGTGGTCAGGCTCATGGCTCCTACTCCCTCAAGCGCGCTGCGGTTGTGGTTGCGTCGGCGCCGGTGGCTTGTGCATCGGCACCGCGACGCGCCGGCCGGCGCCGGCGTTGAGCTTGGCGATCACCTCGGCGCGGCTGCCATAGGCATCGACCGAGCCGTTGCGCAGCACCAGCAGCTTGTCGGCAAGGCCGAGCACGCTCGGCCGATGCGCGATCATGACCACCGTCGTTCCCAGCTCCTTGAGGCGGACGATGCAGCGATGCAGCGCCTCCTCGCCGTCATGGTCGAGGCTGGCATTGGGCTCGTCGAGCACGACCAGGCGTGGCCGGCCGAACACGGCGCGGGCGAGGCCGATGCGCTGGCGTTGCCCGCCCGAGAGCTTGAGGCCGGCCTCGCCGATCTCGCTGTCATAGCCGCGCGGCAGGCGCATGATGTTCTCATGCAAGCCGACCAGGGTCGCCGCATCGATGATCGCGGCGGGGCTACTGTCGCCGAGACGGGCGATGTTGTCGCGCACGCTGCCGGCGAAGAGCTCGATGTCCTGCGGCAGGTAGCCGATATGGTGCGAGCCGCGCGAATCGTGCCACACCGCGATATCGGCGCCGTCGAGCCGCACCTTGCCGGCGGTCGGGACCCAGGTGCCGGCGATGAGACGCGCCAGGGTCGACTTGCCCGCCGCCGACGGGCCGATGATGCCGAGCACCTCGCCCGGCATCAGCTCGAAGGAAATGCCGCGCAAGGTCGGCTCGTCGCCGCCCGGCGGCACGAAAACGATGCGCTCGACGATCAGCTCGCCTTGCGGCCGCGGCAGCTCCATGCCCGGCGCTTCCAGCGTCAGCTGATCGACGAGGTCGCTGAGGCGCTGCCGCGCGAGGCGCGCCGTCACCAGCGACTTCCAGGTGCTGATCGCGCCTTCGACCGGCGCCAGCGCGCGGCCGAGCAGGAACATGCTGGCGAACATCGCACCGGGGCTCGCCTCATGCTCGATGACGAGCCAAGCGCCGGCACCGAGGATCCCGGTCTGCACGAAGAGCCGCGCGAATTTCGACGCCGCGATGATCGTCGCGCCGCGCGCATGCGCGACGCGATTGGCCTCGCGCGTGCCGCTGTTCTCGTGCCGCCACATCCGCAGCACGCCCTCGCCCATGCCCATGGCACGGATGACCTCGGCGTTGCGCAAGGCCGCTTCGGCGCGCTGATGCGTCTTGCTGGCCGCCCGGTTGGCCTCGGCCAGCGGGTTTCGCGTCATCACCTCGTTGATGTAGGCAAGAGTGAACAGAATGGCGGCGCCGACCACTCCCACCAGCCCCAGCACGGGATGCAGCATGAAGAGCGCAATGATGAAGATCGGCGCCCAGGGCGCGTCGAGCAGCGGCGTGACGCTGGGTCCGGCGATGAAGTTGCGCAAGGTGGCGAGATCGCGCAGACCCTGCGCCGCGCGTCCGGGATCGGCCCGCAGCGCGGCTTTGAGCGCGCCCGAAAACACCGTCGGCCCCAGGCGATCGTCGAGCCAGTTGCCGATCCGCGTCAGCATCAGCGAGCGGATCGCCTCGATCAGCGCCAGGACGCCGATGGCCAGCATGGTGATGAGCGTGAGCATCACCAGCGTGTCGCCGCTTCGACTCGTCAGCACACGGTCGAAGACTTGCATCATGTAGAGCGGCGAAGCGAGGGTGAGCAGGTTGATGGCGAGGCTGAATGCCATGATGATGCCGAAGGCACCGCGACAGGAATCGAGGGCGCGGCGCACCTCGTTCAGGTTCTGCTTCATTTTCTTTCCTCAAAAAAACGCTTACGTGCAAAAAAGCCGCCGGCCGCGTCGTAATGTGCTTGCGCCTGTGTCATTTATTGGACACCGGGCCAACGATTACTTGATAATCATCGGTTAAGGTTAATTTTCTCTGACCACCGATTTTGGCTATACTAATGGCGTTTCGTTTGCGCCGGAGTTGAGCCTCCCTCGCGCTGCCCCGCACGAAAGGCGCAGCCTCTCGCCCGAAAGCGCGAAAATCGGAGTTCCGATCCGCCCACGAGGGAGGTGGCGTCTCGCGGAGCGGTAGGAAACGCGCTTGCCGCTCCTTACCACCCCTTAACCACTGGCGCATAGCCTCGACGGGCCGCAATCCGCGCCGGAGCCTTATGACCGCGCCCAACAATCCGCTGCCGCTGCTGCCTCCCGGCGCCACGCCCGGTGTCGTGAACAGCATCCGCCAGGCGGCGCGCGCGACCGATGTCGATTTCGGCCTGCTGATGGCGCAGGCGCAGCAGGAGAGCGGCTTCCAACCCGACGCCAAGGCGAGCGGCAGCAGCGCCACCGGCCTCTTCCAGTTCATCGACAGCACCTGGCTCGGCCTGGTGCAGCGTTACGGCGCGAAATACGGCGCCGGCGCGCTGGCGCAGCAGATCACCACCGACGGCAATGGCCGCGCCGTGGTCGCCGATGCGGCGACGCGCCAGCGCATTCTCGATCTGCGCAAGGATCCCGCGCTCTCCGCCGCGCTCGCCGGCGAATACACGCGCGAGAACAAGACCTCGCTCGAACAGGCGCTGGGCCGGCCGGCGGACAATGCCGATCTCTATATGGCGCATTTCCTCGGCGCCGGCGGCGCGATCGCCTTTCTGAAAGCCGTCGGCAGCGCCGGCGGCACACCCGCGGCCGATCTGCTGCCGTCCGCCGCCGCCGCCAATCCCGGCGTCTTCTACGATGCGAGCGGCCGCAAGCTCAGCGTCGCCGAGATCTACGGCAATTTCACGCGCCGCATCAACGATGCCGCGCAACAAGCCGGTGCCGCAAGCTCCACGCCGCTCGCCGCGTCGACCTCGACACCAGGCGTTTCGACGCTCATCAGCAGTCTCGGCTTCGACGGCAACGAGCTGACGCCGTCGCTCTCGGCAATGCTCAACCTCTTCGCGCTCTCGGCGCTGAAGCTGCTGAACCCGCTTCCGGCTTCGGCGCCGCTCGCCCCGGGACTGCGTTCGCTCTGAGCTCTTGCTCGTGTGTTAACGGACTTCGCCGTGATGGCCGTGACCTGCCGGCGCGAAGCCGAAGCGGCTTCGCTTCGGCGAAGGCAGGCGAGCACGGCCATGACGATGAAAGTGTCGCCGAATCAGCAGCAACCGCTCCTCACGCCGCCGCTGGCTGCTCCGTCTCCGCCGCCTCGTCGCCCTCGGCGCGCGGCGCGCGGCCTTTGATGTCCATGAGATAGCGCAGCATGTCGCGGCCGCGTGACAGGCGCGAGCGCACCGTGCCCACCGGCACGTCGAGCACCATCGCCACCTCCTCATAGCGCATGCCTTCGAGGCCGACGAGCAGCAGCACCTGGCGCTGCTCTTCCGGCAGCCGCGCCATGGCGCGGTCGAGATCGCGCAGCTGCAGCGCGGCGCCCTGCGTCGAGGGCACGGTCAGCACCGGCGCCACGTCCTCCACCGGGATGTTGATGCCCTCGCGCACCGCACGGCGGACATCGTTGACGTGCTGATTGTGCAGGATGGTGAAGAGCCAGGCGCGCAAATCCGTGCCGGGCTGCCAGAGATGCGACTTGGCGATCGCGCGCACCAGACAGCTTTGGACAAGGTCGTCGGCACGCGTCGCATCGCGTGTCAGCGCTCGCGCATAGCGCCGCAGCCGGGGTATCTCTTGCTCGAGCAGGCCGCTGAAATGATTCATCGGTCGTTCCCTCGATGTTGTTCCCTCAATCGTCTGATCTGTTGCCTGTCAAGCAAGATAGTCCCTGCGTGTAACCCCGTGATGACCCGCGAATGACTTTGTGTAAATTCTTGTAACCCTTTCGGACGCGCTTCTCTCCTTTGGGGAGCGTACGCGGGGATTATCATTTGCGTGGAATTCAAGACCCTTGGCGGCGATTTTCTTGGCGATATCGCGACGATACTGTGCGGCGCCGATGTCCTTCTGTATCGGCAGATGAAGCCTATGGGCTGCTTGTGTGCGGCAAGGCGGCGTCGCGTTACACATTGTCGCCGTAAACCGCACGATCTTCGGACCCGCGGTTGACCCTCTTCCGTATCGCGCCTATTGTCCGCGCCCATCCCCGAGCCCGTAGCTCAGCCGGTAGAGCACTTGACTTTTAATCAAGGGGTCGCGGGTTCGAGCCCCGCCGGGCTCACCAAATAAGCTAGAAAAACCCGATACTTAGGAGAGGCGCCCCCCGGAAGCGCGTCAGTTGCGTCGAATATGAGCCCGCCACGATCTCGGTCCGGGATACCGGGAATTCTGAAAGCGAGTCTCGGGTAACCGCCCCTTCCCCTCCGTCGCGACGACGCAGTCTGCTACGGCGCGATGCCGGCGCCCCTCCTGCCGTAGGGTCGAGGCGGAGGTCGCCTGCCCCTTGGTCGCGGCTCGCGAGGGCGGGCGCCGTGTCGCGCGCTTTCGATCCGTGGCACCATCGAGGGTCCATCCGAGGAGGGCTCTCCGATGAGATTGGTCGAGTTTCCGATCGAGAACGGCAGCGTGGTCTACGTCAACCCGGAGACGGTGCGTGTCGTGCGGGAAGGTCACCCGGGGACATGGCTGCACTTCGACAGCGACCACAAGGTCGCAGTCGAAGAGCCCGCCCCCGAGGTCGTGAAGAAGCTCGTCGGCGGCAGCCTCGAATAGGCTCAAATCCCCTTAGAAAAGCGAAGAGCCCGGCGGGGCCGCGCTCGCACCCAACCCCGAACCGTGGCACGATCCGGGGCGATTTTGGGAGGGCAGCGCAATGAGGTTCGTCCAGCTACCGATCGAGCACGGCATGATCTACGTCAACCCGGAGACGGTGCGCGTGGTGCGACCCCGAGGCGCCAAGGCGGCTATCTACTTCGACGGGAGCGACCACATCGAGGTCATGTGCTCGGCGGAGGCGGCGATCGGCAAGCTTTCCCAGGAGGGTTGACGCGCAAAGCGAGAGCCCCGCGAGGTCTCTCCCGCCGGGCTCAGCCGGCCGACGACCGGTGCTCAGCTCGGAAGGCCCCTCCGCTTTCGCCCCTGCGACTCCGCGCCTGCTCGACGCGGCGGCGATAGCAGTGCGAGGCTCCCGATCTCATTCAGCAGGGAGCCCGTTATGCGCGTCGAGCAAGCCAAGCCAGCCGCCTTGACGGAGGAGGACGAGGGCGAGTTCCGCATCCTCCTCTCTGAGATGGTGTTCGAGATGGCCGAGGGGACGCCCGACAACCGGGAGCCCCGCGGTCCCGCGATGGGCGTGAACCTGGCTAAAGTCAAAAAGCGCCTTGCTGAGAGCGCGGCGAACGATTCATACGTGGCGGGCCTAGTCGCCAAGGCGGGTGACCGGCTCGACGACATCATCACGGAGATGATGGCTTACGAGGCGAAGAAGGCGCTCGCGCTGGTCTACGACAGATTCGGCAGGGTCGAGGCGGACGAGCTGGCGGAAACGTGGTCGCAGATCGAAGCGGTCTGCCACGAGTGGATCGAGAGCGCCTAATCCCCTGCGACGTCGCGCCGGATCGACGCGGCGGCGAGCGGCTTGCCCCGGTGGGTGCGACGACGTGCGGGGTGGTCTGGTGATAGGCCAGGGTCAACGACCCGTAGACCCGCACATGACAACGCCAATGCCCCCCGCTGCCGTTGCGCGAAGCACAGGCAACACTCGCCGCCCCCCGCACTATCGATCAGCCACAGTACCAATCGAACCTTGCGCAAGCGCAGATTCGGCCGCATTGCTTGCAACCGGGTGCTGTTGATATTCGTTGCTGCCGATCCCCGCGCTAAAGTGGCACGCTGACAGTCCAGCCAGCACGGCGATCATGATTAAGGGCTTGATCATCCAAGTTTCCTCCATGTTGGGGACACCTCAAACCCAACAGAAGGTCTGGTCGCCTGGCTCCGGGTGAGCCAATGCCGGCCATTCATGCTTTACCGCTAAATCAGCGATTTTGTGGGCATAGGCCGTCAGAGCGCGGCTAGCCTCGATCTCCCAGCGCAACACGGGAGTACGCGGCGCTCCTCATCCCTGAGATCGATGGACATGCGGCCCCGCTATATCCGCGCCGCGCACGGAGCATGACGGGGGCGCCGAGGTTTCCCAATATGCAGGGCGAAGCAAGCTGCGCGTCAACCGGCCTCAAGGGAGACCTTAATTATGAGCAATAGCGACGATCCCGGATATTGGGAGGACAAGAGGCGGAAGGCCATGGAGGCGGCGAACCAGCCCGGCGCGACCGCCAACGATCGGCAAGACGCGCTGGAGATCGCGCGAGACGCTGAACGACAGTTGCAGCGCATCGGCCAGCAGCGCGCGCCCATTCTCACTGACGCGCCAGCCACGGAAATTGAAGACGACCCTGAGAAGCCGCCACTTGTTGTCGAGGGCGACTAGCTCGCGCTATCGCCGAAGGGCTGCGCCTGGTGATGATACACCGTCACCACCCAGACGCCGTCACAAAGGACGAAGCCGCGCATCTTCTCTCCGTCCTTGGCGTTGCTGCGGAAGCGATAGACAGCAGCTTTCAAACAAAACACCGCAAGTTCCTCAAATACGAGCGCACGTCGTCAAGGAGAGACTCTGCACCGGACGAAAGCGGATCTCGGAACACTCAGCTGTCTGAATTGCCGAAAGTCCAAGGCAATCAGGGTATTTATTTAACCCAATGCCCGGACAATCCGTACAGGTTGGCAAACCCAGGAGCGGAACGCGATGCGTGCTCTCTGTCTGGTGTTGGTCCT